>JAWXTR010000017.1:0-33543 GCA_044433365.1 Rikenellaceae bacterium | reverse complement strand
TTAGACTTAGTTCGATTTCAGACGTTAGACCTAACGTCTCTACAGAGTTCGGTAAAAGAATTTTGAGAATGAGCCAGAATGACCCCCCAACAAATCCGCAAAGGAGTTTTGTCAAAAAAAGGTCAATCTTTTAGATTGACCTTTAAAGTGACACCGACAGGACTCAAACCTGTAACCTTCTGATCCGTAGTCAGATGCTCTATTCAATTAAGCTACGGTGCCGAATATTATCTCGAAAGATAATTTATTTTATTTGCAAACTTTGAAATTAAACGATTGGTAAATTGTGACACCGACAGGACTCAAACCTGTAACCTTCTGATCCGTAGTCAGATGCTCTATTCAATTAAGCTACGGTGCCATTTACATCGTGTTAACATATATGCTAACTCTCATTTGCGATGCAAAGGTAGATAATATATTTTATTTATCCAAATTTTTCATAAATTTTTTCACCAATTTATTTCTTATCTATTTCGAAATAATTATTAATACTTTCTGTAACAGCATTTTTAGTCTCATCCCATCTTGTAAGGATTCCTACAATAAACGCTAATGCTAGTATCAGCATCATAATAATATTCCTTTTTTTCTGCTTATTCTCTTCCATAAAAAATTAAAATTTACTCGGGGAGTTCCCACTATTTATTCTCCGCTGCACTGCTACCATAATAACTATCCAAAAGCTCTTTTGCAGCTACAAACGAACTTAATTTATTATCGAGCACCTGTTTTTCAACAGTGGTAAGCATTGCTTTGATTTCGGGATTATTATAGAAATTACCAAGCAGTGTTTCACGAATAGTCTCATTCATCCAATATTTAGCCTGTCTGTTTCTATTTACATCAAAATATCGGTTTGTGTTTACATGGCTCATATATCGCTCTACTGCATCCCACACCTCCATTAGCCCAGTCTGCTCGGTAGAAGAGCAGGTGTACACCTCTGCTTTCCACTCTGATTCAGGAAGTGGGAAAAGGTGAAGAGCGTTTAAGAAGTGGCTACGTGTAAGCTGTGCACGAGTAACATTTTCACCATCGCACTTGGTTACCGCCACAATATCGGCCATCTCCATAATACCACGTTTAATACCCTGTAGTTCATCGCCAGCACCAGATATTTGAAGCATCAAAAACAGGTCGACCATAGAGTGTACAGCAGTTTCCGATTGCCCTACCCCTACAGTTTCGATAAAGATTACATCAAAACCTGCCGCTTCACACAAAATCACGGTTTCACGAGTTTTACGAGCAACACCACCCAGTGAGCCAGCCGAAGGTGAAGGACGAATAAAGGCATTTTTGTTGTGTACAAGAGTCTCCATACGTGTTTTATCACCAAGAATAGAGCCTTTACTCTTTTCTGAACTTGGGTCGATAGCAAGCACTGCTAGTTTGTGGTCTAAATCGATTATTTTATCGCCTATAGCCTCGATAAATGTAGATTTACCAGCCCCCGGAACTCCAGTAATACCAATTCTAATTGACTTCCCACTATGAGGCAGACACTTTTCGATAATTTGCTGTGCCATAATGTGGTGGTCGGGACGTAGGCTCTCGACAAGAGTAATCGCCTGACTTAGGATGGTGATATTTCCATCCAAAATTCCCTTTACATAGTCATCGACCGATAGTTTTGCACGTTTTACCTTTTTGTAGTAAGGATTTGTGATTGGTGGCTGCTCAATACCACTATTTACCTGTAGTGCACTATCTTTAAATATCTCTTTGTGATGATCTTCGTGATGTTTCATCTTTTTAATTATTTATGATTAATGATTGATGATTAATGCCAATAAGTAGTGTAAAACAATTATTGCCATATTCTTAATAGCACTCTTGGAGCGATATTTTTCACTATTAAATCTCAATATAGAACCACTATATTTTCGATTAGGTAGCAAAAAATCTCATCTCCAATAGCACTTTTAAAAATACACCAATAATTATTTTACCCTACTTAAAGATTTTTAAATTACTATCTTTGCGTGGTCAAAGTTAACAAAAGAGTTACGAAAAATCAATAAAATGAATAAAAAAATTTTAAAACTTTCAATTCCCAATATTATTTCCAACATTACAGTGCCACTTTTAGGCATGGCAGATTTGGCTATCGCTGGGCGACTTGGCGACTTTACCTATATTGGTGCTATCGGCATTGGAGCGGCAATTTTTAATCTTATCTATTGGAATTTCGGCTTTTTGCGCTTTGGTACCTCTGGATTTACTGCTCAAGCCTATGGCGCACGTGACTTGGGAGAGTGTGGAAGCTCGTTTATACGTGGTGGAGTAATTGCATTGGGCATAGCTCTGCTTATTCTCTTGGCACAATATCCGCTAAGTAGAGCATCACTATATATATTGAATGCTGAGGGAGAGACTAAGAGCCTAGCACTTCAATACTTTTCGGTTCGTATATGGGCTGCACCTGCCACACTTATGATGTACGTCTGCAATGGTTGGTTTATTGGGATGCAAAACTCAAAAATACCTATGACCGTTGCAATCACTATGAATCTTATAAATATTGGTTGCAGTGCTCTATTTGCATTAGGATTTAAGATGGGAATTGCAGGAGTTGCATTAGGTACTTTAATTTCACAATATAGCGGAGTGGCAATGTCGATGTTTTTTATCAATCGACACTACAGAAAGGTATTTCGCCTCATAAAACGAGAGGCTATTTTTACCGCCTCGATAATGCGTCGATTTTTTGTTGTTAATAGCGATATTTTTCTACGAACTGTATGTCTAGCAGTAGTATTCACCTTCTTTACCTCTGCTTCGTCGGCAATGGGAGAGGATATACTTGCTGTTAACACCCTTTTAATTCAACTATTTACACTTTTTTCTTACTTCATGGATGGGTTTGCACACGCAGGCGAAGCTCTTGTTGGACGCTACACTGGGGCTAAAAACGAGCAATTGCTACGCAAAGCTATCAGCAGATTAATCCTCTGGGGTGTATATATGTCGATTCCTTTTACGCTACTTTACGCTTTTGGTCTGGAGCAGGTATTATCGCTTTTTACCGACGAAAAAGAGGTTTTAAGTAAGTCATTGGAGTTTAGATACTGGATTACAGCTGTACCGATAGTTTCGTTTTTAGCATTTTTGTATGATGGAATTTTGGTTGGTGCAACGCAATCGGCAGTAATGCGAAATGCCATGTTTGTAGCAACTTCGCTATTTTTTGTAGTATATTTTGCACTCAAACCGCTATTTTTTGCCGATGCACTTTGGATAGCACTACTTGTATATTTACTACTAAGAGGAGTGGTTCAAATATTAATGTTTAAGGTTAAAAAAGCAATTGAATAACATTTGTATTGTTGTGTTAATTTGTTAATTTTCAATACTTTAAGTTCTGTAAATACTTTTTGATACCGTAAATTGATATAGGGGTTAAAATTTGGTTCTACAACATTTAATTATGTTTGTAAAAAATAAGTATAATCATTTAGGGAATTTATCAAATAAAACCAATTATTAGAACTCCCTTTAGAAATAAAATAATTTATGTCACAAAAAGTATATATTTTTGATACGACTCTTCGAGATGGAGAGCAGGTCCCGGGATGCCAATTAAACACTATCGAGAAAATCCAAGTAGCCCAAACATTAGAGCTGCTCGGTGTAGATGTTATTGAGGCTGGTTTTCCTATCTCAAGTCCTGGTGATTTCAACTCAGTAATTGAGATTTCGAAAGCTGTAACAAATCCAACTATTTGTGCTCTAACTCGTGCAGTGGCTAAAGATATTGAGGTTGCTGCCGATGCTCTGAAATTTGCAAAACGTGGTCGTATACATACTGGTATTGGTGTTTCGCACTCGCATATTTACGATAAACTTCGTTCAAACCCTGAAGAAATTATTGAGAGAGCTATTGCAGCTGTAAAGCTGGCTAAAAGCTATGTTGAGGATGTAGAGTTTTACGCTGAAGATGCTGGACGTGCTGAGCCAGAATATTTGGCACGTGTAATTGAGGCAGTAATCAAAGCTGGTGCAACAGTTGTAAATATTCCCGACACAACAGGCTACTGTATGCCTTTCCAATATGGTGAAAAAATCAAATATTTGGTAGATAATGTGCCAAATATCGACAAAGCTATAATATCAACCCATTGCCACAACGACTTAGGTATGGCAACAGCAAATTCGCTTAGTGGCGTATTTAATGGTGCTCGCCAAGTTGAGGTAACAATCAACGGTATTGGCGAAAGAGCAGGTAACACCTCATTAGAAGAGGTTGTAATGGCTCTACGTTGCCATAAAGGATTAGGCTACGACACAGATGTTAATTCTCAGATGATTACAGAGGCTAGCGCACTTGTTTCAAACCTTATGAATATGCCAGTACAGGCAAATAAGGCGATTGTAGGTCGTAACGCCTTTGCTCACTCTTCGGGTATTCACCAAGATGGAGTGTTGAAGTCTCGTGAAAGCTACGAAATTATCGACCCTAAAGATGTTGGGGTGGATACATCGTCTATTGTGCTTACTGCTCGTAGTGGTAGAGCAGCTCTAAAACATCACTTAGACCGTTTAGGCTTTGAGTTGACCCAAAAAGAGCTTGACAAAGCGTATATTGCCTTTCTAAAACTTGCTGACAGCAAAAAGAATATTACTGACGAAGATTTAGAGGCTCTAATTGGAGGTGAAAAACAGAAAAAAGAGCGTAAAATTGAGCTTAAATATCTCCAAATTTTATCAGGTTCGATTGTTCCAACTGCAACAGTAATTTTGACAGTTAATGGAGAAGAAATTACATATACTGACACTGGTAATGGTCCTATTGACGCTAGTATTAACGCTATAAAACAGGCACTTACCGACCAATTCACGCTTCAAGAGTTTTTGATTCAATCGATGACAAAAGGTAGTAATGATGTTGGCAGAGTACACATGCGAATTAGTCGAAATGGCTCGACAGCTCACGGTTTCTCTGCAAATACCGATATTGTAATCGCTTCGGTCGAAGCATTTATTGACGGGGTCAATAAACTTATTTAATTTTTTAAAATTATGTTAGCAAAAACATTATTCGATAAGGTGTGGGATGCACACGTAGTGGAAAGTTTGTCGGGAGGTAGAGATGTATTGTATATCGACCGCCACTATATCCACGAAGTTACCTCACCAGTAGCCTTTTTAGGATTAAAGGATAGAGGATTAAAGGTTTTTCGCCCAGCTCAAACCACTGCTGCGCCCGACCACAACATCCCAACACAAAATCAGCATCTTCCAATTGAAGAGCCACAATCGGCACAACAAGTTGCTTCGCTTCTTGAAAATTGCAAGGAAAATGGCATAGAGCTTTGGGGATTAAATCACCCAAAACATGGAATTATCCACGTTATTGGACCAGAACAGGGGCTTACACAACCAGGTATGACAATGGTTTGTGGCGATAGCCACACCTCTACACATGGTGCTGTTGGAGCTGTAGCTTTTGGGGTTGGAACTTCGGAAGTGGAGATGGTATTTGCCTCGCAAACCATTCTTCAACCTAAGCCTAAAAAGATGAAAATCACTGTTGATGGTGAACTTGCGGCTCATGTTGAAGCTAAAGATGTTGTATTATATATAATTTCAAAAATTTCTGCAT
This sequence comes from Rikenellaceae bacterium, assembly GCA_044433365.1. Classification (GTDB taxonomy): domain Bacteria; phylum Bacteroidota; class Bacteroidia; order Bacteroidales; family Rikenellaceae; genus CAMQVM01. The sequence goes on along the minus strand of JAWXTR010000017.1, from coordinate 27,935 downwards.
CTGGTGGTACAGGTCACTTTATTGAATTTGCAGGAAGTGCTATCCGCAGTTTATCTATGGATGGTCGTTTGACAGTATGCAATATGAGTATAGAGTGTGGTGCTCGTGGAGGTATGATTGCTCCAGATGCAACCACTTTTGAATATTTAAAAGGTCGTCCATTTGCTCCAAAGGGTGAAGATTGGGAGAAGAAAATGGAGTATTGGGCAACTCTTTTTACAGATGAAGATGCAGTTTTTGATATGGAATACAAATTTGATGCTGCCGATATTCGTCCGATGGTGACTTTTGGCACTAACCCGGGAATGGGTATGGCTGTTGAAGATAAAATCCCATCGAACGAAAATCTATCGGGGAGCGACAAAGAGTCGTATCAAAAAGCATTGGAATATATGGGCTTTAAAGAGGGCGAAGAGATGGTTGGCAAAAAGGTCGATTATGTGTTTGTAGGTAGCTGTACAAATGGTAGAATCGAAGATTTCCGCCACTTTGCCGCTGAGGTTAAAGGCAAGAAAAAGTGTGATGATGTGGTTGTTTGGCTTGTTCCTGGCTCTAAAGAGGTCGAAAGAGTTTGTGATGAAGAGGGAATTACTCAAACCCTTATAGATGCAGGTTTTGAGCTTCGTCAGCCTGGTTGTTCGGCATGTTTAGCGATGAATAACGACAAAATTCCAGCAGGAAAATATGCACTTTCTACCTCAAACCGAAATTTTGAGGGTAGACAAGGACCTGGAGCTAGAACAATGCTTTGTGGTGTAAAACTTGCTGCTGCTGCTGCACTTACAGGTGTTATAGGTAAATTATAATAGTACAATTATGGCAAAACCAAAATTTATAAAAATAAACTCATGTGCCGTACCTCTAAATATTGAGAATATCGACACCGACCAGATAATTCCTGCACGTTTTCTTAAAGCAGTAGAGCGTAAAGGATTTGGCGACAATGTTTTTCGTGATTGGCGTTATGATGCCGACAACAATATTATCGAAGATTTCCCACTCTGCAACCCTATTTATAGCGGCGATATATTAGTAGCTGGTAAAAATTTCGGTTGTGGTTCGTCTCGTGAACATGCAGCTTGGGCAATCTACGATTATGGCTTTAAAGTGGTAGTTTCAAGCTTTTTTGCCGATATTTTCCGCAATAATGCTCTAAACAACAGTCTTTTACCACTTCAAGTTAGCGACGATTTCTTAGCGGAAATTTTTGAAACTATCGAAAAATCGGCTTCTGCCAAATTTACAGTTGACTTAGAGGCTCAAACCTTTACAAACGACTCGACAGGTAGAAGCGAGAGCTTTGCAATAGATGGCTACAAAAAAGAGTGTCTACTAAACGGCTACGACGATGTTGATTTTCTTGTGAGTATACACAACAAAATCGAAAATTACGAAGATAAAGGAATTTAAAATATTAAATTACAATGAATTACAATATTGCACTTTTAGCAGGCGACGGAATTGGTCCTGAAATTACAGCTGAAGCTGTAAAGGTGTTGAATAAAATAGGTGAAAAATTTTCACATAACTTTATATTTACAGAGGCCGTTGTTGGTGCTGCTGCTATTGACTCGTGTGGCGATCCATACCCAGATGCTACTCACAAAGTGTGTAGCGAGAGCGATGCAGTGCTTTTTGGCGCAATTGGCGACCCACGTTTCGATAATAACCCTGCTGCAAAGGTTCGTCCAGAGCAAGGACTTTTAAAAATGCGTAAAGAGCTTGGGCTTTTTGCAAATATCCGCCCACTTGTGATGTTTTCGAAGCTTGCCGACCGCTCTCCACTAAAAGCTGAGCGCACTGAGGGAGTAGATTTTGTATGTGTTCGTGAACTTACTGGTGGTATCTATTTTGGCTCACCTCGTGGTCGTAGCGAAAATGGCGAAACTGCTTTCGACTCGTGTGTTTACTCTAAATATGAGGTAGATAGAATATTAAAAATTGGATTTGAAACTGCTATGACTCGTCGCAAACACCTAACTGTTGTAGACAAAGCCAACGTGCTTGCAACTAGCCGTCTTTGGAGAGAGTGCGCTAAGGCTATGGCACCAGAATATCCAGAAGTAGAGGTTGAATATATGTTTGTAGACAATGCAGCAATGCAACTAATCCAACGTCCTGCATTTTTTGACGTAATGGTTACCGAAAATATGTTTGGCGATATTTTAACCGACGAAGCTAGCGTTATTAGCGGTTCGTTAGGTCTGCTTCCGTCTGCTTCAGTCGGTAGCAAAGTTGCTCTTTTCGAACCAATCCACGGTTCATATCCACAAGCTGCTGGAAAAAATATTGCAAACCCTATGGCTACAATTTTATCAGCAGGAATGCTCCTCGACCATCTTGGATTGTCGGTTGAGGCAACCGCTCTTAAAACAGCTGTTGAACAGGCAATAAACGAAGGAGTAGTTACCGAAGATTTAGCTGAAAAAGGCGCAAAAGCCTATTCTACAAGTGAAGTTGGCGATTTTGTAGTTTCTAAAATTTAGAGGCGAAGAATATAAAAAAACCTCCAATAACAAAAAGAGCGTAGAGACCTTGTGTACAACGTCTAAAACAAACCAAAGAGGCTATAAATAAAAGGTATAAAAACCTTTTATTTATAGCCTCTTTTTAAGTAGTGTAAAACAATTATTGCCATATTCTTAATAGCATTCTTGGAGCGATATTTTTCACTATTAAATCTCAATATAGAACCACTATATTTTCGATTCAATAGCAAAAAATCTCATCTCCAATAGCACTATTAAAAATACACCAATAATTATTTTACCCTACTTAAGTGATTTCTAAATTCTGTATTTTGAGAGATTTTAGAACATCCCTAAAATTATACCATATTAATTTTCATTACAAAATTGCACTTAATTCAAAATATTGATTAATTTATCAAACAGTTTTTAGTATTTTTAGTTATTTTAATTAAATTATAGATGTTAATATAAAATTAATAGCTAAAAATTTTGTAATCTAAAATATTATTACTAAATTGCACGGTAATTTTTACAATTTTGGAAGATGAATTTTACGGTTTGAGTGGCGTTTGGTGCAGATTTTGCATTTTTACAAAATTTGCTTTAGCGAAAATTTAACTTTTAAATAATAGTAATTTTGGTGCATTTACAAACTGTAAAATTTTCAAAATTCCACCTATTATTTTTTAAATATACATACATTATATGAAGTTTTTTGGAGCACATGTTTCAATATCTGGGGGAGTAGAAAATGCCCCTTTAAATGCAGCAAAAATTGGTGCAAGAGCTTTTGCGCTATTTACCAAAAATCAGAGACAATGGTCGTCGCCTGCTTTGACCGAAAAATCTATTGCAGCTTTTAAAGAAAATTGCGAAAAATATGATTTTTTACCTCATCAAATTCTTCCGCACGATAGTTATTTGATAAATCTAGGAAACCCTGATAATGAGGGGCTAGAAAAGTCACGCAAGGCATTTATAGACGAACTTTCTCGCTGTAGCGCATTAGGCTTGGATAGACTTAACTTTCATCCAGGTAGTTCGCTAAAGAAAATTTCGGATGATGAGTGTCTCCGCAAAATCTCGGAGTCGATAAATATGGCTTTAGATGTTACAGAGGGTGTAATCGCTGTAATTGAAAATACCGCAGGGCAAGGTTCAAACTTAGGATATAAATTTGAGCATATTGCACAAATTATTGATTTAGTAGAGGATAAATCGAGAGTTGGGGTTTGTATTGATACTTGCCACACCTACTCTGCTGGCTACGATATCTCGACCAAAGAGGGTTGCGATGAAGTTTTTGGCGAATTCGACAAAATCGTCGGATTTAACTACCTTAAAGGGATACACCTTAACGACTCGATGAAAGCTCTAGGAAGCAGAGTCGATAGACACGATAATATTGGAAAAGGAACACTTGGCGGAGTAATTTTTGAATATATCGCCAAAGATAGCCGATTTGAAAATATGCCTATCTGTCTTGAAACTCCAAATTCAGAGCTTTGGGCAGAAGAGATAGAGTTTATGTATAAGCTAAGTAGTGAAACATTTTAAGAAAATTAAAATGACAATAGATTATAAACAGATTTGTTTGGATGTTTGTGAGGTGGCTCGAAAAGCTGGCGAATTTATTCGTATTGAACGCAAAAACTTTAATATTTCTACCATTCAAACAAAGAAAAACGATAATGATATAGTTACTTATGTCGATAAAGAGTCGGAAAAGCTAATAGTTTCGCTTTTGCGCCCATTAGTGGACGGAGCACGTTTTTTGACCGAAGAGAAAACAGTCGAGGCAGAGCAAAATAGCTCGCCTTACTGTTGGATTATCGACCCGATTGATGGAACTACCAACTTTGCTCACGGTATTGCTCCATATTGTGTATCTATTGCCTTAATGGAGGGTGAAAAATCGGTTGTAGGCGTTGTATTAGAGGTTGTTAGCAATGAGTGTTTTTATGCTTGGAAAGATTCTAAAGCTTACGTTAACGATGAGGAGATTTCGGTCTCAAAAATCGAAGATTTAGCCCACTCACTTATTGCTACTGGCATGATTGCAGGAAGCGAAAGCCGAATGGGCGAGTATAAAGCACTTACCGATGCTCTTATGAACCGCACACACGGTTTTAGGAGAATTGGCTCGGCAGCTGCAAATATTGTGTACGTTGCAGCAGGTAGATTTGATGGATTTGCTCAATTTAACTTAAATTGTTGGGATGTTGCTGCAGGGGTTTTAATTGCAGAAAGAGCGGGTGCTACAGTTACAGATTTTAGTGGTGGCGACAACTACATATTTGGGAATGAGGTGATTGTCTCAAATCCTAATATTTATGATGATTATAAAAATTTAATTTTAGGGAAATAATTTTAAGGGAACTTCTAAAAATCGAATAAAACCAATTATTAGAACTCCCCTTAATTTCTTAATAAAATTCAACACAATAAAAAATAGAAATTTAAGAATGAAAAAATTCTTTAAAAAAGCTCTTTTTAATACACAATTTTACACAATTTGGGTTTTTGCAAAGCTTTTTGGGCTTTTACCCACATTTTTGCACTACGCTTTTTCAGATTTTCTATTTTACGTTCTTCGATATGGTTTAAAATATAGGGTTGCGGTGGTTCGTGACAACCTGAAAGAGGCATTTCCAACCTATAGTGATAGTGAACTTAAAAAGATTGAAATAGATTACTTTCGACATCTTGCCGATATATTTGTAGAGACAATCTTAATAGCTTCAATAAGCGAAAAAAAGCTTAAAAAGCGTATGGTTTTCACCGATTTAGAAAAAATGGAGTCCATTGCTAAAGAGTCGTCAGTGGCACTTGTTGCTTCCGCTCACTTTGCTTCGTGGGAATACACCATAATTTATGGTGCGCTCTCTGGTGGCGATGTTTACGGTGTTTATCATCCTCTTACTGATAAAGTTATGGATTTGTACTTTAAAAAGGCACGTTCACGATTTAAAACCAAACCTCTACCAATGGCATCGGTAGGGAGAGCTATGATAAAGGCTAAAAAATCGGAAAATTATTCGCTTTTTGCACTTATTGCCGATCAAACTCCACCACGAGGAATAATCGACAATTGGTATATGTTTTTTAATCGTCCTACAGCTTTTTACACAGGAATTGAGAAGCTATCAAAGGGTTTTAAAGCTCCGCTTCTTTTTTTGGATGTAGAAAAGGTAAAAAGAGGTCATTACAGAGCTAAAATTGAGGTTGTTTATGATGGAAATGAGGAGATGACCGACCACGAAATCACAAAACGCTATATTGCAAGTTTAGAGAAGATGATAACAAAATCGCCCCATTTATGGCTATGGTCTCATCGAAGATGGAAGCATTTTCCGCCGAGCGAAGATAGAATAGTTTATTAGTGGTAAGCAAGGGGTAAGTTTGAAAGAAACATAATATTAAAAACATAATATAAGGTATTAATTATGGAGAACAAAATTCAGCAATTAACCGAACAACTTTATAATGAAGGTGTTGTTCGTGGAAAAGAGGAGTCTGAACAACTGATTGCAGCAGCTAAAGAAGAGGCAGCTAAAATTTTAAGTGAGGCTACAAAAAACAGTGCCGATATTGTGGCTAAAGCTGAGGCTGAGGCTGCTGAGCTAAAGTCGAAATCGCTTTCTGAACTTACTCGCACACTTTCAGAGATTGTAAACGACACAAAATCTCAAATCGAAAAGGCTGTAACGGCTACAACTATTGGCGAAGATGTAAAAGGTGCATTTGCCGATAAAAAATTTGTACAGGAGCTTATTCTTGCATCTGTTTCAGCGTGGGGAAGTAGTAGCGACGAGCCAATTATGGTGAGCGTAGCTGCTGATAAAGAGGTTGAAACCGAAAAATTTATTAAATCGAAAGTTGCCACTGCTCTAGCTTCAAAAGTTAGCGTTGGTGTATCGACAAAAGTTAAAAACGGATTTACTATCACTCCTCAAGATAAAGGATATTATATTAGCTTTACAGCCGAAGATTTTGATGCCCTACTTAGTGAGTCGCTTCGTGGTAAAGTATCTGAAATTTTGTTTGGAAAATAGGGGGGCATGGTAAATTAAAAATGATTAATTATAAATTATAAATGATTAATTATTTTGTTTACCTTAATTTTGATCTCTTATTTTCAAATTAATTAGTAATTAAAGGGAACCTCTAAAATCTCTCAAAATCCAGAATTTAGAACTTCCCTAAAAAAAAATAGATAATGGCAAATTATCACTATATAGTTTCGTCGCTAATAGACTACTCTATCGAGAACGATGCAAAGGGCTTTGATACTGAGGCTCTCTGTTTGGAGCTTCAAGGGTTGCTTTCTACTAGTGATTGGAAAAAACTCTCGGATCTTTGGTGGTTTTTCGATTTGCGCAATATTCTTGATATTCGCTCTGGTCGCAAAGGGGTATATTCGCCTCTTTCTAATCTTACTCAAAGTGAGGTGGAGATAATTTCAAAATATTATGATGCAGATTCTACCGAAGAGATAGAGCTAGAGCAGCTTCCTGTGCTTCCCAAAGAGATAAGTAAGCTACTTCTTGCCTATAAAGATGACAGTTTTGCCTCAGAAAACAATATAAACACCTTTGAGCCAATCGATTCAAAAATATGGGCTGCATATTATAAAATGGCTACATCATCTAAAAGCAAATTTATTGCCACTTGGTCGCAATTTGATTTAGATGTTCGAAATATTTCGGCTGCATTTACTGCGAGAGTCAAAAAACGCAATATTCAGGAGGTTTTAATTGGAGAAAATGAGGTTGTAAAGCTTATTCTAAGCAATGAGTCGGTGCAAGATTTTGGACTAAAAAATGAGTTTGCTGCAACTGATGAGCTTTTCCAAATTTTATCAGAAAAGGATATGCTCCTAAAGGAGCGTAACCTTGATAAACTTAGAATTAAGATAATCGATGAGCTTGTGGCGTTCGACTACTTCAATATGGAGACAATTTTAGCATATATGGTTAAAATATCGCTCTTAAATCGTTGGAGTATGCTTTCGTCTGAGAGAGGCGATGAAGTACTTACCTCTTTAACTTCAAAACTTACTGCTAACGATATTATCGCTCAAAAGCGAAGTAATAGCTAAAGAGAACTTCTAAAAATTGGATTTTAACGCTTTTTTATTTTGAGGCTTCATCTTTGAATTTTACAAAATGCACCGTAGGCACCGCTACGCCCACATTTTGTAAAATCCAAGTCTAAAACCTCAAAATAAAAAATCGAATAAAACCAATTATTAGAACTCCCCTAAAAAAAATAAAAATATAATATATGAAAACAACAGGACGTGTGGTGGGCATTACATCCAACCTTGTAACGGTAAAGGTAGATGGTGCTGTATCACAAAATGAAATTTGTTACATCACTTTAGGCGATGTAAAATTGATGTCGGAGGTTATCAAAGTTGATGGCGATATGGCATCTGTTCAGGTGTTTGAGAGCACTCGTGGTCTAAAAGCTGGTTCGTTAGTGGAGTTTGAAGGTCACATGTTGGAGGTTACTCTTGGGCCCGGTATCATCTCAAGAATCTACGACGGTCTGCAAAACGACCTTCAAAATCTTGATGCTCTTTTCCTTGAAAGAGGTATCTACAACGATCCTATCGACTACAATTCTTCTTGGGATTTCACTCCGCTTGCTACTGAAGGCGATGTAGTCTCGGCTGGAGCATGGTTAGGTAGTGTGAAAGAGAAATTTGTTGACCACAAAATCATGGTTCCTTTTAAGCTAAAATCAGAATATAAGATTAAAAGTTTAGCAAAGGCTGGAACCTACAAAATTACCGATACTATTGCAGTAGTTGTTGATAGTGATGGCACAGAACATAAGCTAAATATGATTCAAAAATGGCCTGTAAAAGAGGCTGTTACTGCATACAAAGAGAAACCACGTCCATTTAAAACAATGGATACAGGACTTCGTGCAATCGACACTTTCAATCCTATCGCTGAGGGTGGTACAGGATTTATCCCAGGTCCGTTTGGTGCTGGTAAAACTGTACTTCAACATGCTATCTCTAAGCAGGCTGGTGCAGATGTTATCTTGATTGTGGCTTGTGGTGAGCGTGCAAATGAGGTGGTAGAGACCTTTACTGAGTTTCCAGAGCTTGACGACCCACGTACAGGTGGTAAGCTAATGGAGCGTACAGTGATTATTTGTAACACTTCTAATATGCCAGTAGCTGCTCGTGAGGCATCAGTGTATGCAGGTATGGCAATTGGTGAGTATTATCGTTCTATGGGTCTTAAAGTGTTGATTCTTGCCGATTCTACTTCTCGTTGGGCACAAGCACTTCGTGAGATGTCAAACCGTATGGAAGAGCTTCCTGGACCTGACGCATTCCCAATGGACCTTTCGGCTATTATATCTAACTTTTATGCTCGTGCAGGTTATGTGGTACTTCCAAACGATGAGAGCGGTTCGGTAACATTTATCGGTACTGTATCGCCAGCTGGTGGTAACCTTAAAGAGCCTGTAACTGAGTCTACTAAAAAGGCTGCACGCTGTTTCTATGCACTTTCGCAAGCTCGTGCCGACTCTAAGCGTTACCCTGCAATCGACCCACTTGATAGCTACTCTAAATATCTTGAATATCCAGAGATTGAGGAGTATCTAAACTCTTATTTTGAAGAGGGTTGGGTAGCAAAAGTTGCTCATGCTAAGACTTTAGTACTTCGTGGTAAAGAGGCTTATGAGCAAATCAACATCTTGGGTGATGATGGTGTGCCTATCGAATATCACGACCGTTTCTGGAAATCTGAGTTAATCGATTTCTGTATCTTGCAGCAAGACTCGTTTGATAAAACAGATGCAAACTGTTCTAAGGATAGACAAAAATATATGTTTAAAGCAGTGTTAGATGTTTGTAACAGCCAGCTAACTCATAAAGATTTTGAGGATTGTACTAACTTCTACAAACTGCTTATCAACAACTTCCGCCAGATGAACTACAATGGTTTTGAGTCTGCTCCATTTAATGAATACAAGCAGAAAATCGACGAAATGGTAGCTGAGCGCAAAGTAGAGGCATAAACGATAGGGAACTTATAATAATTAGTATTTCTAATAGTTATAACCCCAAATAAATATTACAATAATGGGAGCAAAAGCATTTCAAAAAATATATACAAAGATAGATAATATCACAAAAGCAACCGTTACTGTTAAGGCATCAGATGTTGGTATCGATGAACTTGCAACAGTAGCAGGAAAATTGGCTCAGGTGGTACGTATAAATGGCGAAAAAGTCACTCTTCAAGTATTTTCGGGTACTGAGGGTATCTCTACCGCTTCGGAGGTTATTTTCCAAGGCGAACCACCAAAATTAAAAGTTAGTGACGATCTTGCTGGTCGTATCTTTAACGCTTATGGCGAGCCACTGTACGGTTCTAAAGAGCTAAAAGGTGAAGCACGTGAGATTGGTGGACCAACCATCAATCCTTACAAACGTAAACAACCATCAGAATTTATTCCAACAGGTATTGCAGGTATCGACCTTAACAATGCCCTAGTATCGGGACAAAAAATTCCATTTTTCGCCGATCCTGACCAGCCTTACAACCAAGTTATGGCAAATGTGGCACTTAGAGCAAAAGCCGACAAAATCATTCTTGGAGGTATGGGTATCACAAACGATGACTTTTTATACTTCAAAAACGTATTCGACAATGCAGGTGCTTCCGACCGTATCGTATTTTTCGTAAATACTACCGAAAATCCTCCAGTTGAGCGTCTTTTAGTGCCTGATATGGCTCTTACTGCTGCCGAATATTTTGCAGTCGACAAAAACGAAAAAGTGTTGGTGCTACTGACAGATATGACTCTATATTCTGATGCACTTGCAATCGTATCTAACCGTATGGATCAAATTCCATCTAAAGATTCAATGCCAGGTTCGCTATATTCTGACCTTGCAAAAATCTACGAAAAGGCAGCGCAGCTTCCTGGTGGTGGTTCGATTACAATTGTAGCGGTAACAACTCTTTCGGGTGGTGATATTACACACGCTGTACCAGATAATACAGGTTATATCACTGAGGGACAGCTATTCCTAAGAAAAGATAGCGACACAGGTAAGGTTATTATCGACCCATTCCGTAGTCTTTCTCGTTTGAAACAGCTAGTTATAGGTAAGAAAACTCGTGAGGATCATCCACAAGTGATGAATGCTGCTGTTCGTCTATTTGCCGATGCTGCGTCAGCTAAAACTAAGCTAGAGAACGGTTTCGACCTTACAGATTACGATACTCGTACTCTTAAATTTGCTCACGACTACTCTATGGAGCTGCTTTCTATCGACGTTAATATCGATGCCGAAGCTATGCTTGATACAGCGTGGGTGCTGTTTGCAAAATATTTCAACAAAGCAGAGGTTGCAATTAAAGCCGAACTTGTTGAGAAGTATTGGAAATAGGCATAGGTACTAATTTTCGCCATCTTTTTAGGTGGCGTAACATACAAAAAATATGGCAGTTAAGTTTCAATATAACAAAACCTCTTTAAACGAACTTGGTAAACAGCTAAAGAGTCGTGAAAGAGCACTCCCTACCATCAAAAGTAAGGAGTCGGCTCTTCGTTTAGAGGTTAAAAAGGCAAAACAGGAGGCTGAAAATTACCATAAAGAGCTGGAAGAGATTCTTTCAAAACATCAATATATGGTGGCTCTTTGGGGTGAATTTGATGCCGATTTGGTTGCTGTTAAAGATGTTGAGCTTGGATATTCAAAAATTGCAGGGGTAAACCTACCATATATCAGTGAGATAATATTTGAGGAGAAAGAGTATAATCTCTTTTCTTCACCAATCTGGTATATTGAAGGTATCGAACTACTCAAAAAGATTGCTTCTACGGGCTTAGAAAGCGTACTAAGTCAAGAAAAATCAGATATTTTGGAGTATGCTCGTAAAAAAACCACACAGAAGGTAAACCTCTACGAAAAAGTGCAAATTCCAGGCTATAAAGAGGCGATGTTGAAGATTAAACGTTTCTTAGAGGACGAAGAAAATTTATCTAAATCGTCGCAAAAGATTGTAAAATCACGCCACGAAGCGGCAAAACGAGAGGAGGAGTAGCATTATGGTAACACCAATGATAAAATATACCTTCTTGTTGCACTATTTGCAGCAAAAGGAGCTGCTAGAGTCTTTAGGCTCTACAGCAATCGTTGACATTACAGTTAGCGACTGGTTGCCCGATAGCGACGACAAATCTATTATTGCTGAGCTTTCGAGAATTAAGGCTGATAGCGAAAAAATCAAATCTTTCGCTCTTCTTAACGAAAAACGTGAAGCTCCTTATGAGGCAGCAACAGTAAAATTTGAAGGAGCAGACGATTTACTCACAAAATTTGAAGCAGCAGCAGCAAAAATAGAGCAGCTCTCTCCGCTAGTTCAAAAACTTCAACGTGAAGAGGCAGAACTATCTACTTGGGGTGAATTTGACTACTCACTAGTTGAAAAACTAGAAGAGTTAGGGCTTTATATCCACTACTATGAGTGTAGCGAAAAGCGTTTTGATAAAAAATGGGAAAGTGACTACAACCTAGTAGTTTGTAATAGTTCAAACATTGTAAATTTTGTGATTGTATCTCAAAGTAACACTCCTGAGGTGATTGAGGGTGCTCAAATTCAAAAACAGCTTAAAAGCAGCATTACCGAGTGTAAGGCTGAATTAAAAAGCGTTGAAAATGAGATTTTAGAGTCGCACAAAATGATTATTGCAGCTTCAAGTGAGCTAGAAATGGTCGAAAAATATGATTTTGAGCTAAAAGAGCGACTTTCTGAACGTAAAGTTGTGCAGTGTGGTAAAGAGGTTGCTGAGGGCAAAGTTATAATTATTGAGGGATATGCACCAGTTGATAAGTGCGACGAGGTTGATGCTCTATTTGAATCAAATAGCTCGGTTGTAGTTATCAAAGATAAGCCAAAAGCTGGCGATAATCCTCCTATTTTGCTTAAAAACAACCGTTTTGCTCGTCTTTCTGAGATGATTACTCGTCTTTACTCTCTTCCTCAATACACTGAGCTAGATTTAACACCATTCTTTGCTCCATTTTTCGTATTCTTTGCAGGTATCTGCTTGGGCGACTTGGGTTATGGTGCTCTTTTGTTTGGTGCTTCGCTTTGGGGCTTTTTGAAGTTTAAAGATAGTCAATATGGCGATATTTCAGCTCTTGTAATGTGGTGTTCGGTTGCTACTATGATAATGGGTTGTGTTACTGGTACTTTCTTTGGAATTTCGCTTGCCGAGACCGAAACTTTTGGTAATCTACCTTTCTTAGGCTCGATGGATATGTTTACCTTTGCTCTTGTAGTGGGTATTATTCAGATTCTTTACGGTATGTTTATTCGTGCTTTCTATGCGATGAAATGTAACGGTTGGAGATATGGTATTCCACATCTAGCTTGGGCACTAGTAATTATGGTGAGTGGCTTTGCCTATTTGGCAGAAGGTATGGGTATCAACTTTACCATGTCGTCGCCAATCTACTCTATAGTGGTGGGTATTCTGCTTGCAGCCTATATCTTCTTTAGTAATCCAGCTGAGAGCAATCCTCTAAAAAATATTGGAGGTGGTCTTTGGAACGTTTACAATGCAGCTACAGGGCTTTTAGGCGATACTCTATCGTATATTCGTCTGTTTGCATTGGGTCTATCGAGTGGTATTATCGCAGGAGTATTTAACGACCTTGCTGTCGGTATGAGTGGCGATATTCCAGTGGTAAAATATGTGATTATGGCGATTATTTTGCTTCTTGGACACGGTATCAACCTATTTATGTCGATTATCAGCTCGTTTGTACATCCACTTCGTCTGACTTTCGTAGAGTTCTATAAAAGTGCAGGTTTTGAGGGTGGTGGACGTGATTACGTTCCTTTCAAAAAAACAGCAAAAGGAAATCTTTAAAAAAATAGAATATTCCTTTTAACAATTTTAAGTAAAAATAATTAAAAAATAATATTAATCAATTTAAAAACAATTTATTATGGAACCAATTTTAATGGCCTATTTAGGTGCTGTATTTGCTCTATCTTTATCAGGTATCGGAAGTGCTTTTGGTGTGTCAATTGCAGGTAATGCAGCAGTTGGAGCGATGAAAAAAAATCCATCAGCAACTGGTAACTACATTGCACTTAGTGCACTTTCAGGAACACAAGGACTTTACGGTTTTCTTGGTTACTTCCTTCTAAAACCTTATATCGTTGCCTCTATCACAATGGCTCAAGGTGTTGCAATTCTTTGTGCTGGTCTACTTCTTGGCTTGCTTTGCCTTTTCAGTGCAATTCGTCAAGGTCAAGTTTGTGCTAACGGTAATGCTGCAATTGGTAACGGTTTTGATGTGTTTGTAAACTCTCTAATCCTTGCTGTATTCCCTGAGCTTTATGCTATCTTGGGTGTTGCTGCTGTATTTATCATCACAACTACTTTATAGTTTTTTGTAAAAAAATAATAAACCAAATAGATTGGAAAGTTTAATATTTAAACTTTCCAATCTATTTTTATATGCTTTCTTAATCAAAATTTTATTAATAGATAATTAAATTACTTATTGTATCTAAATTAGATAAAATAAGTAATTTTTTGTATATATACCATTGTAAACCAATAACTTATAAAGTTTTTTTAAATTATTATTGCAATTATTGTTCAACTTATTATTTTATTTATAAATTTGCTCCGCTTTTAAGGGCACTTCTAATAATTCAAAAATTATATATATGAAAAATTACTACATCAAAGCTCTATTAGTAGGAGCAATGTTTGCAACACTACAAAGCTGCACAGGCGCACAAACTATTTCGTCAGAAGAGACAAAAGCAATCGAAAAAATCGAATATGCTCCAATTAACACTCCAGACGAGGCAATTGCTGCCCTTATTAAAGGTAATAAAGAGTTTATGGAGGGAAATGTTGACGTTTACAATCAAAGTCTTGAAGAGGCTAAAACTCTAGTCGATGGTCAAGCTCCATTTGCAACCATAATTGGTTGTTCAGACTCTCGTGTACCTATTGAGCTTCTATTTAATCAAGGTTTTGGCGACCTATTTATTATCCGTAATGCTGGTAACTGTGTAAAAGTTCCAACTGCTGAGGGTAGTATCTTCTACGGTATCGCTCACCTTCACACTAAAGTGATTGTAGTGCTAGGTCACACAAATTGCGGTGCTATTACAGGTCTTGTAAATGCTGGCGACGATGCTCATCCTCATGGACACGACCACGACCACCACTCTCACGCTGCTGATGCTGAAATGGAGGCGTATGTAAACGATATGTTGAATATTATCGATGGTCAAATCCCAGGTTATAAAGGCAGCCACGAGCTAAACGAAGCAATCGATGCAAATGTTGTAGCACAAGTTGAGCTTATCAAATCGCTTCCAGGTGTTCAACAAAAAATAGATGAAGGCGAAATTAAAGTTGTAGGTGCAATTTATGATATTGCAACTGGTAAAGTTACTTTTTCTGAGTAATTTTTCGGGGCAAATAGCATGATTACAAAGGCATATTCGCAAAATCCCTTTTGCGGATATGCCTTGGGTCATCTTATTGCCTAGAGAAAAAGCCAAATATTGTTATAAATTTTGTGCAGCTAAAAAAGCAGTAGAAAATGCCAACTGCAAGTTATAACCACCTGTATCGGCATCAATATCTAACAGTTCGCCAACAATATATAGCCCTTTTTCAATTTTTGACTCCATTGTGGTGTTATCTAACTCTGAAAGCTCTATCCCACCAGCTGTTACAATAGCACGTTCGAAACCACCATAACCCGTAACATTAAAGGTAAGATTTTTAATCACTTTAATTATATCTTTTCGCTCATTTTCCCCAAGTGTAGCCACTTTTACACCTCCTTTCACCTTTAATCTTTCTAGAACAACCTTTAGTAGATTTGAAGGCATCAATTTTCGAAGTAAAGACTCAACATTAAGCCCTCTATTTGCCTCACATTCACGAGTGAAACGACCTAATAGCTTAGCTTCTGATAGTGCAGGTTTAATATCAACGCAAATTTCTACCTTTTTTCTATCTATTAGAGCATCTACAGCAATTCTGCTAATTCTAAGCACTATAGCCCCACCAATTCCATAATCAAAAAACTCTAATTCGCCAAACTCACTTGCCACTTCACTGTCAGATACCATCAAACGAAGCGATATATTTTTTAAAAGCAGTCGGTTTAACTCCTTTAACTGTCTACACTCAATTTTTAGGGGTGTAAGCGACGGGCGTACCGACTCAATAGAGTGCCCCAATTTATATGCAAAGCGATAGCCATCGCCTGTAGAACCTGTAGCTGGATAAGAGATGCCACCTGTAGCAATAACCACTTTGTCTGCAATTATATCAATGGTTTTTCCACGATTTTTATATGTAATGACAAATTTTTCACCTTTTTTAACAATTTCGCTCACTTCGCTATTACACTCAATTGTAACACGATTTTTTCGAACAGCTGCCTCCAATTTATTTGCAATATCGAGTGCCTTCATAGAGGTTGGAAACACTCTACCACCACGCTCTACAGTTAGTGGCACTCCTATCTTCTCGAAATAGGTTATACAATCGGCTGTTGAAAAGCTATCAAGTGAATATTGCATAAACTCTACACCTGAGCGCACTTTCGCTAAAAATGCCTCATTTGAGCAATTATTTGTTAAATTACAGCGACCTTTGCCTGTAATACGCACTTTTCTAAGTGGTTTTTCCATCTTTTCAAGAAGTAAAGTCGATGCTCCACTTTTGATAAGCGAAGCGCACATCATTCCTGCTGCTCCACCTCCTATTATTACTGTTGAATACTCTTTCATTATGTTGGTAGTGATTAAAGGGAAATTCTAAATTTTTGATTTTTAGAAGTTCCCTATAGATTTTAAAAGTTCTCGTTATTTATAAATTACCCCCATCTTTGAAAATTACAAAAACGGGGGTTATATCAGAAATTGCTAAAGGGGAGTTCAACGTTACTCCTTCTTTGCCTTAGTAGCACTACTTTTTGTAGCTGTTGCCTTTTTTGTCGTTGCAGACTTTTTGGCAGTTGTAGTCTTCTTAGCAGTTACAGCCTTTTTTGTTGTCGTTGTTTTCTTTGCTGTCGTTTTCTTCGCTGTTGTTGTCTTTTTAGTAGCTGTTTTTTTACGAGAAGTAGGCTCTGTTGTATTTACAATCTGCATAAAATCTTCATAGCTCATATTTTCCACCTCACTACCCTTTGGTAGTTTGTAGTTTGCATCATCATAGAAAATATATGCACCAAAACGACCATTGATAATTTGAAGTTTATCATCGTTATCAAACTGTCTAAGTATACGGTTTCTATCCTTTTCACGTTTCGCCTCTATTAGCTCAATTGCACGCTCTAGGGTGATAGAATATGGATCATCCGTTTTCTCTAAAGATGTAAATTTGCTATCATGGCGAACATAAGGACCAAAACGACCTAAACCTATCACAACAACCTTATCTTCATACTCACCAACATGACGTGGAAGTTTAAATAACTCCATAGCCTGCTCAAAAGTGACAGTTTCGATAAGTTGACCATGGCGAAGCCCTGCATATTTTGGCTTCTCTTCACTATCGGTTTCACCAATCTGCACCATAGCCCCGAAACGCCCCATGCGAGCATACACATTTTTACCGCTTGCCTCATCTACACCCAAAAGTCGAACAGTATTTGAAGCATAACCTTCATCATTTGTTGCTTTTTCTACAGTCTCATGGAAAGGAGTATAAAAATCTGCTAACATCTTTTTCCACGCTGTTTTCCCCTCTGCAATATCGTCAAACGACTTTTCAATATCGGCTGTAAAGTTGTAATTTAGGATTTCGGTGAAGTTTTTATCAAGAAAATCGGTTACTAACATACCTGTATCAGTTGGAAAAAGTTTTGCTTTTTCACTACCATAATTTTCGACTGAAATAGCATCTGTAATCTCTCCGTTAGATAGCGACAAAGCATTAAAACTACGTTGCTGACCCTCTCTATCCTCTTTTACAACATAACCACGACTTATTACAGTGGTGATTGTTGGGGCATAAGTAGAAGGACGACCTATACCTAGCTCTTCAAGATGCTTTACGAGTGAAGCCTCGGAGTAACGTGCTGGACGCTGCTCATAACGCTCTGTAGAGTCAATTTTTATCATCTCTAAAGGGTCGCCACTAACCATTTGAGGAAGTGTAACTTCGTCGTCAGATTTCTGGTCATCACCGACACTTTCACTATATAGTTTGATAAATCCGTCAAATTTGATAACCTCACCTTTAGCAATAAATTTTTTGTCGTTACTGCTAATAGCGATGCTAATAGTTGTTCTTTCGATAAGTGCATCGCTCATCTGCGAAGCTACTGCACGCTTCCAAATAAGGTCGTAAAGACGTTTTTCAGCTGCTGTACCATCTACAACACGATTTACAACGTAGGTAGGACGGATAGCCTCATGCGCCTCTTGTGCACCTTTACTTTTTGTTTTGAACTTACGATTTTGAAGATATTTATCACCAAAATTTTCGATAATTGCACCCGAAATTGCCCCCATTGCCTCGTTTGAGAGATTTACAGAGTCGGTACGCATATAGGTGATATGTCCAGCTTCATAAAGTTTTTGAGCTATCGACATTGTTTGACTAACTGAATAACCAAGCTTACGTCCTGCTTCCTGTTGAAGTGTAGAGGTGGTAAAAGGCGCAGCTGGAGAGCGTTTACCTCCCTTTTTTTCAACAGATTTTACTGAAAAATCGGCATTTTTACAGCTTTCTAAAAACTCTACAGCCTCCTGTTTTGTAGCGAATTTTTCGGTTAATTCTGCTTTAAACTGGTATTTTCGACCATTTTCATCGGTTACAACAAAAACTCCTACTGTGCGATAGTAGTTTTTGCTTACAAAGTTGATAATCTCACGTTCACGCTCTACAATTAGTTTTACTGTTACCGATTGCACCCTACCTGCCGACAAAGAAGGACGCACCTTACGCCACAAGACTGGTGAAAGCTCGAAACCTACTAATCTATCTAAAATGCGACGTGCCTGCTGAGCATTTACAAGATTTATATCTAGTTCACGAGGAGTTTTGATTGCATTTATTATGGCATCTTTTGTAATTTCATGAAAAACGATACGTCTTGTATCTTTTCCCTCCAAATTTAGTGTCTCGCTAAGGTGCCAAGCTATCGCCTCCCCTTCACGGTCTTCATCGGATGCGAGCCATACAACTTTAGCTTTAGAAACTAGCTTTTTTAGCTCACTAACAACCTTAGTTTTACTCTCTGAAACCTCATATTCAGGATTAAAATCGTTTGCAATATCGACCCCTATTCCCTTTGAAGGTAAATCACGGATATGTCCAAAACTCGATTTTACTAAGAAGTCGCTTCCCAATATTTTTTCGATTGTCTTTGCCTTTGCTGGTGACTCGACAATTACTATATTTTCTGCCATTTACTAACTGTATTAAAATTTTATATCGCATACTCGACACTAAAGTGCCAAGTATGCGATCATTTTTGTTGTTTTATATTTTTTATATTACGTACATATTACTTAATCAATACATAGGTAATATCTAGTGTGCTCTGCTCTGCATTAAGTGCTACACCGCTATAATAGTAGTCATAACCATAAGCTGTACCAAACTCTATTTGATAATCTTCGCTATCACCATTTATTAACGATTGTATATGTGAAGCTAAGTTTAACTCGTAGGCTTTTGTTACTCGATTTAGATAACCACCATAGTAGGACGAGGTCTCTCCTGAAGCAATTGCTGATATTTCTGCACTATAATCATCTACAAAATATCTATTTTCAATATTTATATAACTACCTAGCTGTGGTACTGAAGAGGTCATTAATGTTGGTGTTGGATCTGTCATCGGAATTGATAATTTTGCGCTAGCAATAGCTATGGTAGAGTAACCAGCCTCCGTAACCGACTCCATCAGCTCATCAAAATACTCTTTATTTAAGTCAATTTTAGTTAACAAACCTCCTTGAGACTGAATATAACAGGTAGATTGAGAGTTTAATGTGTCATTAATTATAGGATAGTTAAGACCTACAACTGGGTCGGCAAGTGTGTAGTCGTGCTCAATCATTGTAGCATAAGCATCAATATAGCCACTATACTTCAACATTGAGTAGAACATATAGGTAGTATCTTGATACATTGTATCGGCATCTGACTCAAAACCTGCTCTAAAATATATCTCTATACCACTACTTGTTAAATTAATTTTTGATACTGCACCACCAGAGAAATACTCGTTTGCTTTTACATATAGTCCTGGATATTTTAGGATAAATAGCGAGTCATCGAAGTAGTGACCACCAACTGTATCCATAAAACCATCAATAAAATCTAATGGAACATCTGTTCTAAAATCACCATCACCATTTATTTTCATTGTAAGAAGAGGCTCAATACTACTTACGTAATCACCTATTGGAAAATTAGAGTAGTATGTCGAATCCATATAGCCCGGAAGTACATCATCAAGTGTGTAGACTGATAATTGTTGTGTTAGAGTTGTATCTCCTGTAATTGACTCTACTGAAAGTACAAATTTTACTGAATCAATTATAGGATCTTCACCAAAGCCCTCATCTTCATCAAGAGAGTAGTATGGTGTATATGCCGAGACAAAAGAGTAGTTTGTTTGCCCCCAAATTGGAGTTACAATACTTCCAAGATAGGCGTATCCCCAGCCTGAAGTCTCCACTGAATCGACCTTTAAAGTATAACTTTTAAAATCTGTGAGCACTTTTGTGCTAATCTTCATGTCACTATCATCTGGTAGCATATCACTACCTAACGTATCGTTTACATCTGTACATGATGCAATCATCATCATGCCTGCTACTAAAAAAGAGATTAATTTCAACTTTCTCATACACATTTCTAAAAAGATAAAGAGGTTTTAATATCGATTATTTTAAATCAAAACCATCATTTATCATATTATTACACACACAATCTCGGCAAAATAACAAGGGGAGTTCTGAGAACTGCTACCAATTTTAGGGTAGTTCTAAATTCTGAGTTTTGAGAAATTTTTTGTTTTAAGGCTTTAAATTTGGATTTTGCAAATATGGGTTGTAGTGGCTCCTACCGCCCTAATTTGTAAAATCCAAAGGTGAAGCCTTAAAACGGAAAAGCTCCGAAAGTCAGATTTTAGAAGTTCCCTTTAGAAGTTCCCTTTAAATGTCGACTAATTTATAAACTAAAAATACACGAATTTATTATATATTTACTATAAAATAGTAGAATAAAATTCATCGTAAGCATTCACAAAATCTACTTTATCGCTATATTCCAACACTTTAACACCTTTGTCTTTAGCAAACTCAATTATATCTTTATTTACATTTTCATCAGCAACAATTACACCATCTGCATATTGAATGGCATATTTCATAAGGTTTTCGTATGTAGGATTTTCTAAAATCTCAAGCTCGCTTTTGTCTACACCTTCGCTAAGTAGCTTAGCAGCAAATTTCAGATCCATTGGCTCTGGGAAAGTATCGTCATAAAGAGAGATTACCACTTTTGCATCAGCATAAAGAGGATCATCCGAATATAGACGCTTAATATATACTGGCATTATAGCTGAAAACCAACCATGACAATGTACTAAATCTGGCGACCAACGCAACTTTCCTGTGGTTTCGATAATTCCACGAGCAAAGAAAAGAGAACGCTCATCGTTATCTTCAAAATAGTTGTTATCACCATCTTTAACCTCAAATTTTCTGTTGAAGTAGTCGTCGTTGTCGATAAAATAGATCTGCATTCTAGCAGATGGAATTGAGGCTACTTTAATTATTAGTTGATGATCCGAATCATCAATAATAATATTCATACCAGATAATCGAATCACTTCGTGAAGCTGGTTTCTACGCTCATTTATTGAGCCATACTTTGGCATAAAGGTACGTATTTCTGCACCTTTCTCTTGTATTTGCTGCGGAAGTGTACGACATAGCGACGAGATTGGATTCTCGCTCAGATATGGCATTAACTCTTGGCAAACATACAATATTTTTGTTCCCTTTTTCATAAGGTTATAATTGATTTCGACAATATTTATAAAATAAACAACAAAAAGAACAAACAGCATGAAAATAGACTCATTTATTACTACTCTTTATCTGTTTTACTGCTCTTAACATTAATTTTACACTGCAAAGGTAGTGATTTTTTTCGGTAATTAAAAATGAGTTAACATAAGTTGTGTAAAAAAATATTTTGTAAATCAAAAAATAGTTTTATTTTTGTGTTTTGTTTTAGCTCTTTAAAATGGCGAAAAACGGTGTAATTTTTGTGTTTAAATGGATTAGTATCTCTTGCAAACTATTGTCAATTAGGTGGTTTTAAGGGGGTATTAACAAACTAAATGTATATTATGAGTAGAAGATTTTGTAGTAAAATTTCAGCATTTGCAGTTGCAATATTGATTTTATCATCATGTTCAGCAGACAAAGTTAAAGTTTCTGGTACTTTTCATGGAAAACCAAATAAAACTATTTATATTGAGCAGATAGCACCAAAAAAGGTTGTTGTTGATTCGATTAAAACAAATGCAAGTGGCAAATTTAGCTTCAATTATAATGTTTCTCCTGAAAAAAAAGTCGAATTTTTAAATTTACGACTTGATAATGGTTTTATCACTCTACTTGTGGAGAGAGGCGAAAAAATAAAAATCAACTCTATATATAATATACCTGACGGTTATGAGGTGGAGGGTTCGAAAGGCTCAGAGCTTGTAAAAGAGCTTAACTACTCAATATCTACAACTTCAAAAAAAATCGACTCACTTTACACCCTTTTCAATACCGTTGTAGATGCTACTCAGCGTAATGATATTGGCGAAGAGATTTCAAAGCTTTATGTCAATCACAAACAACAAAACATCAAATTTATTGTAGAAAATTCTAAATCACTAGCCTCGATTATGGCCCTTTACCAAAAACTTCACAACGGAATTGTGGTTTTTGGCGATGCAATGGATTTTCCTTATTATAAGATGGTGGCAGATAGTTTAAATAGTGTATATCCAAACTCTTTGCACGTAAAAACTCTTTTAAAAGATGTAGAACGTCTTGAAAACAGAGAAAATTTCCAAAATTTATTTAATAATTCACTTACCAACAACGACCAAATTTCAATTCCCGAAATCTCAATGAAGGATATGTTTGGAAATGAGCAAAAACTATCTTCACTTAAAGGAAAAGTGGTGTTAATCAGCTTCTGGAGTTCAAACGACAAAAGCAGTACGCTTATTAATAGTGAGTTAAAAGAGATATATAGCGTATATAAAGATAAAGGGTTTGAAATTTACCAAATTTCGGTCGATACCTCTAAACCTCAATGGATTAGCAGCATTAATACTCAATCTCTACCTTGGATTAGTGTCAATGATTTCCACGGATCTAGCTCATCGGCTTTAAGCAGCTATAATGTTACTCAAATTCCTGCTAACTATCTGATTTCTCGCTCTGGTGATATAATTGGCAAAAATCTTTTTGGTGCAGACTTAGTTTCTACCATTGCTAAGCAATTTTAGAAAACTTCTAAAATCTGACTTTCATCACATACCACTCGTTTAACATGAAATACTATTTTGTTTCAGATGTTCATCTAGGTCTCTCTACTCATCGTAAACGTGAGAAGGTGGAGGAGCTGTTTGAAAGTTGGTTAAAGATGGTCGAAAGCGAACTTTTACTCCACGATAAGCAGCAGAGGGCACTTTTTTTACTTGGAGATATTTTCGATTTTTGGTTTGAATATAAATATGCTGTTCCAAAAGGTTTTGTTGCAATTTTAGCTCAACTAAAAAAGATGTGTAGCAGCGGTATTGATATCTATTTTTTAAAAGGCAACCACGACTGTTGGACTCAAGGCTACATGGAAGAGTTGGGGTTGAAAGTTGTTGAAGATTCATATATGGAGGTCGTTTTAGCCGATAAAAAATTCTTTTTGTCTCATGGTGATGAGATTTTTTCGCACAAAAACAGAACTCTCAGAACCATGTATAAGCTATTTAACAGCAAATTAGCCTACCGCCTCTTCTCAGCTATTGTTCCTGTAGATATTGCATTAGGTTTTGGTAATGGTTGGTCAAACAAAAGTCGAAATAGCAAATATGTAACTCATGTTTTTCAGTCAGAACAGGAGCCTTTTGTTAAGTATATCCGAGAGAATATAGAAAAACACAAAGATATAGATTACTTTATTTTGGGACATCTCCACTCTCGTATAATATATCCAATTAATGAAAAAACCACCCTCTCTGTATTGGGGCATTGGATTGATGGTGATATATATTATGGCATTTTTGATGATTTAGGCTATCGTTTGGAGAAATTTAATTAAGGGAACTTCTAATTTCTGGCTTTCGGAGCTTTTCCAACTTAAGACTTCATCTTTGAATTTTGCAAAATGTGGGCGTAGCGGTGCCTACGGTGCATTTTGTAAAATTCAAAGATGAAGCCTCAAAATATAAAAGCGTTAAAATCCAATTTTTAGAAGTTTCCTTGTAACACCAAATTGCTACTCTGTTTTTCAAAAGTAGTGAACAATTTTGTTATACAATCATTAATTATTTTCTAGGTATGAAAAAACTACTTACTATTTTACTTCTAATTTTTTTCATCTCTATATCAACCATAGCGTATAGTCAAAACGAAAAAAGTATATACTTTGCACCAAAAGTTAGCTTTGGATTGTCAAACTATACACGCACCTTAAATAGTATCTTCAAAGGAACTATCTCTGGTGGAGTAGCATTGGGTGTAAAAATTCCAATTCTTGGAACAATCGAAGCATCTGCGATTTATAGCTCTGCTGGGGCTGAGTTTATATATGATGATTTAGACTATCCGATGTTATCAAGCTATTCGAGCGATGAAATCACACTTAGAAGCCAATACCTATATGTTCCAGTTGTGTTAAAGATGTATTTAATAGGTGGGTTGAACCTCTATTTAGGTCCGCAATTTGATTTTTTGGTTGGTGAAAAGCTAAAATATGGTAAATTTACAGAGAAAACATCTCTGCTACGAGAAAAATCAGTTTCGGGAGTTATTGGAGCAGGCTACGATTTTAAAAGGGGTTTGGGCATAGCATTTAACTACAATATGGGATTTTCTGATGCCTCAATTGGCACCATTACCGATACAGTATTTGAAAATATTAAAAATCCTAAAAATAAAAATATGTCGATTGTCCTCTCTTATAGATTTTAGGGGAGTTTCCTATAGGGGAATTCTAATATTGGTTTTATTCGATTTTTAGAAGTTCCCTTCAATTAAAGTATAGAAATTTTAAAATATGAAGTGCCTACATATTATTACTCCTGTTAAGGACTCTATCGACTCCACACTTGAGACGATAAAAGCAATTTATGAGTCAGAAATTACAGTACCTTTTACATACACAATCTACAACGATTTTAGCAGAGAAGATACCACTAAAAAGTTAGAAAGAGCATCAAAAGAGTATGGTTTTGAGTTTGTAAACCTATCGGATATTACATCGACTCCGTCGCCTAACTATCTTTTAGTGCTTCAAATTGCTCAAGAGAAAGCCATCAAGGCGTGCGCTGGATTGCTAATTATTGAGTCGGATGTGATTGTCGAGAAAGAGACTATAGAGTCGCTTTTCAATCAAACATTAGCTCGAAAAGATTGCGGAATTGCAGCATCTGTAACCGTAGATGATAGTGGTGAGATTAACTATCCTTACCTATATGCCAAAGGTCGACAAAAAGAGGTGTATAACGAGAGCAAACATCTTAGTTTCTGCTGCTCTCTGCTTAGTTTAGAGCTGTTAAAGAGCTACAGTTTTAAGCAACTTAATCCAGAGAAAAATTGGTATGATGTGACAATCTCTCGTCAGTCGATAGCTGAAGGATTTTGCAACTATCTTTTTGTAAATCTACCTGTCATCCACCGTCCACACGCTAGCAGACCATGGAAACAGTTAAAATATAAAAATCCTTTAAAATATTATTGGCTAAAATACACTAAAGGATTGGACAAGATTTAATTCGTAATTCATAATTCGTAATGCGTAATTATGAATTATGAATTATGAATTATGAATTATAAATTATGAATTGTGAATTATGAATTGTGAATTAAACAAGCTTCCTTTAATATCGGTTATCACTCCAGTTTACAATATGGAGGAGTTTTTGGGTGAGACTCTTGATTCGATTTTAAGCTCAGATTATCCTAATTTTGAAGTTGTTGTTGTCGACGATGGTTCGAGTGATAACTCATATCAAATTGCAAAGCAATATGCTGCAAAAGATGGCAGAGTAAGGGCTTTTACTCAAAAAAATGGGGGCGTTTGTGTAGCTCGTAATTTTGCTATCGAAAATGCTCGTGGCGAATTTATTTTGCCTGTAGATAGCGACGATTTAATATCATCCGACTACCTAACTATGGCTATGGATATAATCTTAGCCGATAGCGAGGTTAGAGTGGTTGCACCAAATGGCGAATTTTTTGGAGGTAGACAAGGTGAATTTAAACTACCTGCTTTTTCTCTAAATCTTCTAGCTCGTCGTAATATTATTCCACCCTCTGGAGTATATCGCAAAGCCGATTGGCAAAGAGTTGGGGGCTACTGTGTAGAGATTATTGCTACGGAAGATTGGGAATTTTGGATTTCAATATTAAAAGATGGCGGGAAAGTTGTAAAAGTTCCTCGTCGCTCATATTTCTACAGAGTTCGCAAACAATCTAAACGAATTAGGGATAGAAAGCTCAAGAAACATGTTGTAAACGTGTTAAATCAGCGTCATCCAGAATTTTTCGAAAGAGAACTTGGAGGAAAACTGCATTATCAACGCTCATGGTCGAAGTTTTTTAATCGATTAAGTAAAATTTTCCGTTAAATTTCCACCTTTTTAGAGCAAAATATAAATATCATACATTTTTTAATGAAATTACCTCTTTCTACAAAGAGTTCTACAATCTGGCAGCTAGTGATTCCTATTCTTTTAGGAAACTTAGCTCAAACAGCAATCTCCCTAACCGATACAGCCTTTTTAGGTAGATTAGGCGAGATAGAACTTGGTGCAGCCGCTATGTCGGGCATCTACTACTTCTGTTTTACAACCTTAGCTTGGGGCTTTGCAATAGGATTACAAATTATTGTTGCTCGCAGGGTTGGAGAAAAACGTTTCTCGCTTATTGGCAACACTCTTTTACATGGTATGATGTTTATTTTGCCATTTGCAACGCTACTTTTTACTCTTTTAAAGTTTGTCTCCCCTCTTTTTATGAGGAGTGCGCTCTCGTCGGAGGCAGTGTATGATGTATCGATGGAGTTTTTGGATTATCGCTCAGTTGGGATATTCTTCGCTTCGGTAAATTTTATGTTTCGCTCATTCTATATTGGGCTTTCAAAGACAAAATCTATCGGCTACTCCACACTACTTATGGCTATCACAAATATTGTGCTCGACTGGGCACTGATTTTTGGCTCTCCATTTAATGAAGCTATGGGGGTGAAAGGGGCTGCTATAGCCTCTGTATGCGCTGAAATTTCGGCTACATTACTATTTATTATATACACCACTATTTCAAAACCTATTGATGGTTATCCTATATTTAAGGGGTATAAATTTGATTTTTCGATTATAAAATCAATCTTTTCGCTATCTAGCAACACGATGCTACAAAAGATGATTTCGTATGGTGCATGGATTACCTTCTTTTTGCTTATTGAGAAGATGGGCGAACGCTCTCTAGCGGTTACTATGGTAGCCCGTAGCGCATTTATGCTTATTGTAATGCCTGCATTTGCCTTTGGGGCAGCTGCAAATAGCGTTTCAAGCCAACTTATCGGCGCAGGCAAGCAGAGCGAAGTATTGCCTACCACTTTTAAAATTATACGGTTGTGTGCAGTTGTAATTACGGCACTTGTAATACTACTGTTTGTAAATCCTACAATTTGGGTCGGTGTATATACCGATAGTGAGGCTATTATCGAGCAAACGATTCCTATAATGTATCTACTTTGCGTTGCTGCCTATGGTTATAGCTTTGCAATGCCACTATTTGAAACCGTATCTGGCACAGGATATACGAAATTTGCACTATATGTCGAGATTATCACTC
This sequence comes from Rikenellaceae bacterium, assembly GCA_044433365.1. Lineage (GTDB taxonomy): Bacteria > Bacteroidota > Bacteroidia > Bacteroidales > Rikenellaceae > CAMQVM01. The sequence goes on along the minus strand of JAWXTR010000017.1, from coordinate 316 downwards.
TTGTTGTATATCTTACAGTTACTTGGCTCTTTGCCATCGCACTTCAAAAATCGCTACTTATGGTCTGGACAGCCGAAATATGCTATAGTTTTATGCTTGCCATTGGCTCGTACATATTTTTACGATATTATAAGTGGCAGAATAAAAGTGTTTAGAGTAAAATTCACAAAACCCTTTTTGTCGGTCATTCACAAAAGGGTTTTGCGAATTCTAAGACTTTTCCAAATAAAAAAGCAGTTTTTTTTAATAAAATTATATTTTTTGCAAAAATATAATAATTTAGGTTTTTTTAGACATAAGAGATTACCGGTAGAAA
>JAWXTR010000016.1:0-34138 GCA_044433365.1 Rikenellaceae bacterium | reverse complement strand
TCAACCCCCTTTTTTAAACATAACACCACACAGGTAGAGACGTAGCCCTGCTACGTCTGAAAACAACACCCCGAATTGTTTTAAACCTTTTTTTTTAAAAACATAACGATTTGTGTTACAGACGTAGCAGGGCTACGTCTCTACTGCTGAGCTATAAATTTTATTTAATGACAACAGATTTTGAGAATGAGCCCAGATTAGGATAAGCCCTTTTGAATTCTGACTTTCTGAAATTTCGACAATGATGCAAAAAAATTATCGGGAAGATGCTGCGCATTAGACATCCTCCCGATAAACGGTTTAAATAAATCAAGAAATGGCTTACTAAATCCGAATTTATTCACAAAAAAACAAAAATTACAACATAAATTACGAAGTAGAATATGTAAGTAGGGTAAAATAATTATTGGTGTATTTTTAATAGTGCTATTGGAGATGAGATTTTTTGCTATTGAATCGAAAATATAGTGGTTCTATATTGAGATTTAATAGTGAAAAATATCGCTCCAAGAGTGCTATTAAGAATATGGCAATAATTGTTTTACACTACTTATCTCTTTCTACATTACAAAAGTACTCTATTTCTAACATCTACACAATTACCATAAATAGGTAAAAAATGTGACTTCTATACCTATTTTTATGTACAAAAATGGTAATTTATTAATTTTCGGTATATTATGCCTATAAAAAATAGCAAATTGAAAGTAAAATTTCAATGTAAAATATTGTTTCCTATTTGAATTAAGATAAAATCATCCCAACCCATACAAGCTAGAAGAATTATTACTATATTTATAAAACATTTTACCAAACAAACTACAAACTGCTAATAACTATTTTCTTATGAAACTAAAAAAGATAATACTTCCATTACTTATTTTTACTGTAGGCTTTAATGCCTACGGTCAAGAGTACACCTACCCATTTAATCAAGCGGCAGACCCTTTTGCAGATAGTGTCAACCACTTTGATTTAGAGCCATTTTTTGATAAAGCTAGTCAGTTGTATGGTTATAAAAAAGATGGAAAGGTGGTAATTGATGCAACTTACGATTTTACTCAAGGTTTTTCGAAAAAGGGAATTGCAAGGGTAACTAATAAAATTCCTGGCAGCAACGTAATGATAAGTCCTCTTATGATGGGTGGGTATTTATCAATGAATCTAACTTCTGATAATGATGGTTTAAATGGTTTTATCGATAAATCTGGCAAAGTTGTTATTCCCATAAAATATAGCGTATTAGGTCTGCTTGAATTATATAAAGTTGTTCCTTTTGGGATAAAAAAAGAGGTAAACGGCGAGCAGGTTGTAAAATTCGGACTTATTAATGATAGTGGCGATATAGTAATGGATGCGAAATACGACCATATCTACCAACAAGGGAAAATATATTTTGCAACGATATTTAAACCTAACTATAATGAGATTTACTATTTAGGGGAGTTCTAATAATTGGTTTTATTCGATTTTTTATTTTGAGGTTTTAGATTTGGATTTTGCAAAATGTGAGCGTAGCGGTGCCTACGGTGCATTTTGTAAAATTCAAAGATGAAGCCTCAAAATGAAAAAGCGTTAAAATCCAATTATTAGAAGTTCCCTTAAGCTATTTTAGCCATTTTTACTCATCAAACAACCAAACTGGAAATCTCTTCCTATTTTCGCTCCGCTTTTTCATTTCGCTAAGCTCTTGGTAACGTTCTTTGTAGTATTCCTCTAATTTTTCGATATTCCAGTAGATTGTACAACTTCTATCTTCACGTCCTATATTGTACATCTTACTTTTTTTATAGCTTTTCTTCTTTTTTGGCTTCATTGTTATCTATGTTTTCTAAGAATGTTGAAAATTTTTCGCATTTTTGTAGCTCTCTTAAACACTCACGTGTTGAAAAATCAGACTCTCGATACTCTAAAGGGAGTGAGAGTTGGTAGCTTTTATAAATATTGCTATCTATTAAATAATCTAGCTCGTCAATGTTGATTTTTGTTTGAGAATCAAGATATCTTGCTCTTATGATTCCGCTTCTAATAAGCATCCAAATTTGAATTTTAGAGAGTTTGCTTTTCATTGCTGCTTCTCCGATTGATAGGTAATTTTTTGTCATGGTTTTATTTTATTTTTATTTTAAGTAGGGTAAAATAATTATTGGTGTATTTTTAATAGTGCTATTGGAGATGAGATTTTTTGCTATTGAATCGAAAATATAGTGGTTCTATATTGAGATTTAATAGTGAAAAATATCGCTCCAAGAGTGCTATTAAGAATATGGCAATAATTTTTTACACTACTTAGAACTCCCCTTTAATATTTTTTATAAGTACGTCTTTAAGGCTACTAAAAATTTTTGTCTCTAGTTCAAATATAAATCTATTAGTTTGTTGTTGGTATTTTCTAAATTTTGGATTCTGAATAGTTTGTATTGTTATGGTTGTAAAATGCTTAATGTTAGCTTGTTAAAATATTGACTAGAATATTAGGGATTGTGTCAAATGCCAATAAATGTTTGGATAAACTCCTTCCTGTTTTTTGCCAGTGGAGCGAAACTGCGAATGAAAGTGAACGATTTTTGTCAGCCCAAAGGGTGTGTTTTTTCTGAAAAAGTATCAAGAAAAGTTATTTTTTTGTTAATTTATTGTAGAAAAATGGCTTAAATTTTCAAACCGTTATTAGCGTATCAAATAAAATAGTATATTTGTATTTTGAATAGGAGTTATTTATATTTAAATTTTCAAAAAAAATGGAGATTTACATTTATAAACACCCCTTTTTTCAGTAAGTTTTAAGAGTAAAATTATGGATATAAAAGAAGTAGAAGAGCTAAACCGAAAGTTTAAAGAGTATACTCCTGAGATGATTGTTGCCTACTTTCTTGAGAATTTCAAGGGAGAGATTGCGCTTTCGACATCTATGAGTATGGAGGATCAAATTTTGACAAAAATGGTGTGTGATATTGACAAGTCGACACGAATTTTTACACTTGATACTGGTCGTCTTTTCCCTGAGACCTACAACTTAATTGACGAGACTTCAAAATTTTTTGACAAGGCTATAGAGGTCTATTTCCCTCAAAGCGAGCTTGTTGAAAAGATGGTAAGAGAGAACTCTATTAACCTATTTTACGATAGCGTTGATAGTCGCAAGATGTGTTGTCAAATTCGTAAAATTGAGCCATTGCGTCGTGCATTTAAGGGTCTGAAGGTGTGGATTTGTGGTCTCAGACAAGAGCAATCCATTACTCGTTTTGGTCTAAATCCTGTAGAAATGGATGCAGCAAATGAGGGTTTAATCAAAATTTCTCCACTCTATAACTGGTCGTCAAAGATGGTTGAAGAGTATATTAAGGAGCACAAAATCCCTTATAATCCTCTTCACGATAGTGGTTTTCCAAGTATTGGATGTCAGCCTTGCACACGTGCTGTAGCCGACGGTGAAGATGAGAGAGGTGGTCGTTGGTGGTGGGAATCGAAAGATACCAAAGAGTGTGGACTGCACAAAATTAAGCATTAAGTAGTGTAAAACAATTATTGCCATATTCTTAATAGCACTCTTGGAGCGATATTTTTCACTATTAAATCTCAATATAGAACCACTATATTTTCGATTCAATAGCAAAAAATCTCATCTCCAATAGCACTTTTAAAAATACACCAATAATTATTTTACCCTACTTAGACGATTTTTTAATCTAAAAAATGAAAATAAACATAAGAATTTTTATACTTTCGTTTTGGATGCTGTTATCGACATCAGTTGCATTTTCGCAATACTCTATGGGAAGTGTAGGGCTGCTAAATGCTCCTACAGCGCAGCTTAGTGGTGACGGAGTTGCATCAGCGGGGGTGAATTTTTTACCCGAGGTGATGTCGCCTGATGAGTGGGACTATAACAGTGCAAACTACTTCTTGAATATCACATTTTTACCATTTGTTGAGGTGGGACTAAAATACACGCTTATACATTTCGACAATGGGGTGTGGAACCAAGACCGTTCAGTATCGTTGAGGTTGAGAGCCTTAAAAGAGCGAAAATATCTACCTGCAATTGCTATTGGTACCAACGATTTGCTCACTTTTAGAAATTTAAATACGCTAGATAAAGTAGATGGAAATAGATATTTTTCGGCTATCTATGCTGTGGCTACAAAACATATCGATATAGCTGTGGGGCAATTTGGTGTGACCTTTGGGGGCTATGTGCCAGTAGATTCAAACCAATTTTTAAAAGGTCTGTTTGGTGGAGTATCGTTTGAACCAAAATTCTACTCAGATTTAAAATTTTTGGTCGAGTACAACAACCGTGATATCAGCGCAGGAGCTGTAATAAAACTATTTAATAACTTTTCGTTGTACGCATTTGCATACGATATGAAAGCACTAGCAGGAGGGATACGTTATGAGATTGATTTATACTAAAAATGTTATAATATTGTTATCTCTCTTACTTTTTGTGCCCCTTAGCGTAGTGGCACAAAACAGGGGTAGAGGTGTAGAAGTGTCGCATCAAAATATTTTAAGTGATAATAGCGATAGTGTAGATAGCGGAGTGGTAAAGCTATTGGTAGAGATGGGAATGGAGGACGTAAAGGCTATAACTAAAGGCGACAACACTTACATCTGCTATGAAGATAACATCTACAGAGGAAACTATCGAGGTATTGCTCAGACGGTAAAATCGCTACGAGAGATAGTTCCTACACAAACCATAAATTTACTGCTTCTTAGCGATGGTATAGCTCAAATATCGATAGTTGTACCCGAAAATTTCGAGCAGTTAGAGGTGAGCTATTCTACAACCAAAATTGCTGAGCAGTTAAAAGGCAAAGAGAGCCATAATAGGCGATTTGGTAAGACAGATATTGTGCTCTATCCCGAACTTTTCTTGGAAAATTCGTGGCTAGATAGATTGTATGGCTATGCTGTAAATTTATCGCCAGCTGTTGAGGTGAGCCTCTGGAAAGGTGCCGAATTTACAGGACAAGTAGTCCTACCTTTAAAGACCAATATGGTAGATGAGCACCAATATATCCGACCTGGGTTTATAACCTTACGACAGTCGTTTCGACTCCCTAAAAACATTATGGGTGATATTACGGTGGGTAATTTCGACACTAATAGAGCAGGGTTAAATCTAAATTTATGCTATTATAGCCTTAATAATCGACTTTCATTTGGAGTAAATGGAGCATTGACAGGTTCGTCTACTTTTAATAAAGGTGAGTGGACGCTAAGCCAATGGCGACGATTTTCTGGCTCTTTTTGGGGTGGTTACTACATTCCACGATACAATATGGAGACTAAAATTAGCGTAGGGCGCATGATTTATGGTGATAGTGGAGTTAGAGTCGATATGGCACGCCATTTTGGAGAGGTTGCAGTAGGGCTTTATGCTCACTATTATGGAGGTGACCCAAATGGTGGATTCTCTTTTACTGTTCCTATGCCGAGCAAACGTCGATGGGCACGTAAACCAATAAGAGTGACAATTCCAGAGGAATTTTCGAGGGTGTATAGGGCGCAAAGTAGTAGAGATTTATTACTAGGATATAGCTTTACAACCCGACCTGATGAGAGTTGGAATCTAAACTTTTATAATCCTATTTATATTCGTAATAGGGTTGTTGGTTTGTTAAGGGAACTTCTAAAAATCGAATAAAACCAATTATTAGAACTCCCCTTAAGGGGAGTTGTAAATTTTTTAACATTTATTCGCACAAATAAGTAGGGTAAAATAATTATTGGTGTATTTTTAAAAGTGCTATTGGAGATGAGATTTTTTGCTATTGAATCGAAAATATAAGTAGTGTAAAATAATTATTGGTGTGTTTTTAATAGTGCTATTGGAAATGAGATTTTTTGCTATTGAATTGAAAATATAGTGGTTCTACATTGAAATTTAATAGTGAAAAATATCGCTCCAAAAGTGCTGTTAAAAATATGGCAATAATTGTTTTACACTACTTAAGTGGGGTAAATAGATAAAATAAGTGCGGTAAATTTTATTCACTGTTAAAAATTAGTTTTCATGCAGCTACATTTTAAGATGAAGCATTAAAAAGGAATAGCTATAAAAATCATATTTTATAAGTTTTCCTAATTTTAATTTTTTAAAACCAAAACAGCACAACGCCTTGAAACAGGCACTTCAAATAGTGCATAATCACCATTTATAGTATACTCTACTTTTTTCGTACCCTCTACGGCAGGCAAAACGACCTCTGCTGTTCTATTTTCTACATACTCTTTTTTTACCTCAACAATAACCTTGTTTAACCCCTTTTTAGCGTAGCAGATAGGAATAATATATCCTAAATCTGATTTAAATAGATTAACTTTTGCATTAGTATTGCGTTTTATAGCTTTTGATGATAATACATTTTCTCTTCCATAAATAGTTTTAAAGAGATTTGAGTAGTCGGAATATACCTTTTCTATACCCTCGTCAGGAAGTAGACTATGGTCGTTTTCTGGAAATGGAGCCATTGGCCAGATACCCATAACTAGATAGTTTTGAAGCCAAACCTCACGCTCTTCATCGCTTTTGCCCTCCATGCTCTTAATGTGCATCCATGCAGCAATTGGCTTTTTAGGTGCCATAAATGAGGCGCAATTTAATACCTGTCCCTGCTCAATCTCTTCAATAATGCCATCGGCACGATTCATAAAATCGATACGTACACCATTTGGATCTAAAAACCAATATTTTCCATTATCTTTTAACATTGGCCATAATATCTCCATTAGCTCTTTATACGACACATTTAGCGAACGCACAGCCTGATTCTCCCAATATGAGATACCGTCGTCAGCATCAAGATTATAAAGACGCAACCAATCTAAACGGTCTACATTAAATCCACTTGATGTTGGAAACTCTCCGATATGGCGTTTAACCTGCTCCACTAAATAATCTCGATATGATGGAATACCACAGTCGAGTGCTATACATTGTCGCCAACTATAAAATTTATTTGGAGAGTCGGCAGTAGGATTGCGAAAAGTTCGACGCAAAATGGCATCATTCAATTTGCGATACACATACGCCTTGCCATCTTTCCAAAGTTCATCTTCTGGAATATCGTTTATCCCTTTAGGAGCCTCATTTGGCACATAAGCCCCAAACTCACAAACATTCATATAATTAAGCACCTTAAAACCATCTTCAACCATCTGATTTGTATAATCACGCATTTTCGAGATAGATACCCAATCATCTTCTGTTCCTTTTTGTCTTTCAAAACCTTTCCAACGCACCTGATCCTCAACAGGTGGTAGAAACATTCCCATCCATGGTAGGTCGTGACTTGCTTTCCAGTTGGTTTTATACCCCATTTTGCGCATCTTCTCCTTGTCGAAATTACCCCAATCACGAGAGTAGCTAAATAGCCCCTCAATATCTCTAGCTCCCTTATCGGATGGTTCGAAATATTCGGGATATATCTTTGTAATCTCATTAAAACCATCTAAGAAGTCGTCGCTATGAGCAATTATATCCATCGTAAAGCTCTGCGTTACTCCATCACCCAAGCGGTAGTTTTCACGTTTAAAAATTATATCACCGCTTTCAGTGGTTTCAATATTTACGTTTAACAAAATTTCATCTATAGATTGAACAAAGCTAACACCCACCCCCTTTTGTGGCTCTACAACAGTAATCATTGGCACAACTGTAATATATTTTTCATCGTTACGCACACCAAACATTCTCCACTTTAAATCTAGCGAGTAAGGCTCTTCACCATACCACAATTTTGCATTTTGAAACGGTATGGCAATAAGTGGGTCAGCCCAATCATTTACAACCATTGCATCGGGTATGATTCCTTGAGCTATCTGCTGCTCACGTGATAAATCTAAAATTTTGCCTTGACGAGGATCGCTCCATGCCGACCAATATCGGGTATCGCTAGTTTCGGGGTATTTAAAAGTAGTGGAAATAGGGGTAGACCAAAGACCACTACTAACGTCGACAACCGAAAAATTCCATTTAATATTGCCTCCCTTTTCAGTAATCTGCTCAGAGGTTGAAAACTCTCTATTTTGGTAGCTCCACACCTTATCTATACATATTACATCACCCTTTTTTGATGCTTTGCTTTCTATTAATCGACAGCTATCGGGCGACCAACCTCCTACTATTGGAATTTCTAAATTTTTGTCGATTAAGGTTATCGACTCCATTACTCCAGATTTGTTAAAATCTACTTTAATAGTATCGGTAGATACCGATAGGCTGCTACAACTATACATCGTAAAAGCTGCTAAGAGCAGTGCGCCTAATCTTAATTTTAAACTGTTTTTCATTGTTATTTATATTTGTAGTTTTCTTTTTTACAAAAGTATTCGATTTTTTGTGTCTAAAAAATAGACAATATTAATATAATGTAGCATAATATTTCTAAATTTATATATATTTCTCAATTTTAGCTATATTGTGATAGCTAAAATTAATATTGTCTATTTTTTTGTTACTACTACTACAATACTTTTGTGGTGTAAAAAAAATAGAAAAAATATGTATATAGAGACAAAACCCGATTACGAAAAATGCCTTGACAGGATTGAGGCGTGGTTTAAACATGAGATTATCGATAGAGTACCTATTCGCTTTCATCGTCATAATGCTGAGTATGATAATATGCTTAGCAATAAAGTTTATCCTACTTTAAAAGAGAAGTGGTATGACTCCGAATTTCAAATTAGCTCATTTTTAAAGAGCATGAAGGGCATGCGCTATAATGGTGAGACTTTCCCTGTGTTTATGCCAAATGTTGGACCCGATATGTTTGCTGCTTGCCATGGTGTGGAGCTAACTTTTGGTGAAGTTACCTCATGGAGTGAGCACTTTATCCACTCTTCCGACGATTTATCGAAAATTCATTTTAGTAAGAATAGCGAGTATTTTCAAAAAATCGAAGAGATGACAAAAATGGCTCTTGAGATGAGTAATCATCGCTTTTGGACTGGCTACACCGACCTACACCCTGGAATGGATTGCGCCGCAGCATTTAGAGGTCCTGAGCCGCTTTGTATGGATATGATTATGGAGCCTGAGCTAGTAAAAACTCTTATGAAAAAAAGTTCTGAACATTTCCTAGAGGTGTACGACCACTTCGATACAATGCTTAAAGCGCACAACCAACCTTCAGTAACGTGGATGAATATTCCTATTGCTAACGGACGTATGCACATCCCTAGCAACGATTTTTCGTCTATGATTTCGCCCGAAATGTTCGAGGAGTTTGCCCTACCTACGCTTATAGAGGAGGTAAAAACGATGACTCACAATGTTTTCCATGTAGATGGATTGGGTGTTGCCAACCACACCGATACCATTCTTTCGGTAGAGGGAATTGAGTGTGTGCAGTGGGTACAAGGAATGGCAGATTTATACCCTATTATGCAGCATATTCCATATATTAAGCATGTGCAGAGCTTAGGGGCATCGATTATTGTCGACCTCGATAAATCCGATCTTGATAGATTTATGGCAGAGGTAAATCCTAAAGGTATTTTCTTATGGATTGCCACTGAAAACGAAGAGGAGGAGCTAGCCATTTTGAAAAAATTAATGAAGTGGAAATAATGAATTATCTTTTTCAACTCATTTATAATTTGCCATTTATAATTTGCCATTTATAATTTGTTTATAATTTGTTTATAGTTCTCTTATATTCAGAGGGAGGAATCGACATAAATTGCTTAAAAAGGCGTGAAAAGTAGAGAGGGTTGGTAATCCCAATTTTATGGCATATTTGTTCAGTTTTTATAGAAGTTTGACGAATATATTGGCAAGCAAGCTCTATTTTCAACCTATTAAAGTGGTGAATAGGGCTTTCGCCTACCTCTTGACGAAAAATGGTGATAAAACGCCCTTTGGAGTAGCCACAAAAAGATGCTAATTCATCGACCGAGATATTCCGCTCAATCCCTTCACGCATATAGTGTATAGCCTTTTGACTTACAGTGCTTTGAGGGGCAGAATTGGTAGTGATATTTCTATATTTATCTATATGTATCAAAGAGTAGATAAAGTGAAGAAAGCAACTATTTGCATACTCCATAGCCTCGAAAGTGTAGTCGCTTTTAAGGAGTGTAATTATCTGTTCAAAAAGGTCGATTCGCTCTTTTATGCGAGAATTTACATCTGGATTAATATGCTGCGGACGAGCTAAGATAGGCGAAAGCTTTGCACTACATTCACCATTAAAGTGCGCCCAATATATACTCCATGGATTATCCACGCTACTTCCATAACTATGGCTTATGCCACGGGGTATAATAATATATTGGTTGGTATCTATTTTATAATCTACTCCACCAATATTGCAAAAACCATCGCCTGCAATGCAGTAAAGCAGTATAAAATAGTTAGATTGCTCTTTTGTACGTTCATAGTAGTGTAAACGAGCATTAGGGTAGTAGCCTATACTGGTAAGATATAGGTTTCTAAACGTAGATTTGCGTTGATAGCTCTCAATGCTACTATTACTTAAACGAACCGTAATCTCTCCTTTAAAACCCTCAGAAAGTTTTGCTATTTGCTTAATGTTTTTCATTTTATTAACAATTTGACTACATTTATCGCAAATATAGTAATTTTTTGCTTAATATTATTAATATTGTCTATTTTTACTCAACCAAATAGTCGTTAACTTTGCAGAAAGTTCTTATTACAACAATATAACAACAAATATGAAAAATTTAAAAAACCTCACACTTCTATTATCTCTATCGCTTGGGTCGCTTTTTGCACATGCCCAAACTTTATCTATTTCAAATGAGCTTGTGAGTCGCTCGGTAGATATTTCAAACAATAAATTAGCAACCACTGCCATAAATCTATCGGGTGGTGAGAAAAGCTATGTAGCAAAAAGTGCCGATTTTTCGTTCTATATAGACGATGAAAGATATGACGGCATGAGCAGTTGGAATATTATAGACCACGCTCAAACCACCGATAATTCGGGTATGAAACTGACAACTATCACTCTAAAAGATGGTAGAGCAAACCCTCAATTTCAGATTAAGCTAAACTATGCCCTATATCCAGGACTACCATTAATCCGTAAATGGATAGATTTTGAAAATATAGGTAATCGTGATATAAAAATCGAAAATCTGAATGTAGAAGATTTGGTTACAACTCTATTTTCAGTTCACTCAGTGGTGCACCACAACTATGCACGTATGAAACACCTTATGAAGTATGAGGGTGACTGGGATGATGCAGTGGCTGTTGTTCACAACACCCCTGAAAGACGAGGTATTGCACTTGGTAATGAGGCACCTATGGTGCTAAAACGCACAACATACCACACCGATAACAATAATATTGAAATTGGTCTTACTCGAAGCGACTATAAATATCCATTTCGTAAATGGTTAACGCCAAAGCAAAAATGGTCGAGTCCAAAAACGTTTATATGTCTTTACAGTAATCAGGAAGATGGTTTTCAGGTTGTAAACAATGATGTTAATAAGTTTGTTACAAATTTTATGGGTAATCGTGTTACAAACCTTAAAAAGAAACCAACATTTGTTTATAATACTTGGTATCCATTTAGAAGCTTTATTGATGATAAATTGGTACGTGATATAGCGAAATCAGCAGCAGAGTGTGGTATTCAAGAGTTTGTAATCGATGATGGATGGCAATATAACGCAAATAAGGTATCTGCAAATGCAAACGCTGGTCAAAATTATGGCGATTGGCTTGTCGATTTAAACAAATTTCCAGAGGGGCTAAAACCAACATTCGACTATATCAAATCTTTGGGTATGAAACCAGGGCTTTGGCTTTCACTTGCCTCAGCTAATAGCGATTCGCAGGTGTTTAAGGATCATCCAGAGTGGTTTGTGAAAGATAAAGAGGGAAATATTGCAAATTTACATAGTCAAAAAATTAACACTATGTACACCACCTCTTTTGGTACAGAGTGGGTTGACTATATCAAAGATGTAATTCTTCGCCTTGTAAATGAACACGGCTTGGAGTATGCAAAGCTTGATTTAGCAATTGCAACAAGTGCATACTGCAACGACGATAGTCATACAGGTTCGTATAGCACAAACGACCCCGATTATCGTGACCGTCCAGAGTCGTTTATCGTATTTTATGAAAATCTACTAAAACTATTTGATGATTTACACCAGGAGGCTCCCGACCTATTTATTGATTGTACTTTCGAGACTGCTGGAAAGACTCAACTTATGGATTATGCAATCTCAAAACATGCTGAAGGCAATTGGCTATCAAATTTTGAGGGCAATGCACCTCATGGTTCACTTAGAGTTCGTCAAATGGCTTGGTGGCGTTCACCTGCACTTCCTGCCTCATCGCTAGTGATAGGTAATATGGCTATGGACGATCCAAATTTTGAACTTACACTTAAATCGCTTATCGGTTCGCTTCCAATCGTTCTTGGCGACCCTCGTGAACTTTCAGCCTCTGAGAAGAAGAATATCAAAAAATGGGCTGACTGGATGAGCGCAATGCAAGATAAACACGACTACATGAAATTCCGTAAAGACCTAAAAGGTTTTGGTGAGCCACGTGAAGGATATTGGGATGGATGGCAACGACTTAACTTTAATTCGTTTGAAGGTGGTGTATTTGGGCTGTTCCGTCAAGGTGGTGCAGAGAGCAGCCGAGTAGTGGTCTTAGACGACCTAAAACCAAACTCAACCTACACAGTAAAAGAGGCACCTACAGGCAAAACCATATATACTGGCTCAGGCAAATCGCTTATGGAAAAGGGATTTACCGTTACAATGACAAAAGAATATGATGGTCGAATTTTTGAAGTTTGCTTAAAATAAATTACAGCAATGAATAGTAAAACATTTTTATTGATGTTAGGGATTGTGAGCAGTAATATATATGCTCAAAGTCCTACTAAACCAAATCTATTAATAATTCATACCGACGAGCATAATTTTAGAACATTGGGTTGTTATCGCAATCTAATGGATGAAAATCAAGCGTTTATATGGGGTAAAAACGTAGCTCTCAATACTCCTAATATCGATAGAATTGCCGATGAAGGGGCAATTTACACAAAATATTATGCCACTTCACCCGTAAGCACCCCCTCACGTGCTTCATTTATGACAGGGTTATACCCTGTAGGCACAGGGGCTTATATTAATGGTTATCCTCTTCGTGAAGATATTATGACTTTTGCCAAAGTATTAAGAGATAATGGCTATGCTACATCTTATGTGGGGAAATGGCATCTTTGCGACGGAGATCTCGATAGATGGGCACCAGAGCAAAATAATGGTTTCACAGACAATAAATATATGATAAACTGCACTCATGTACCTTATGTGAAAGTCAATAATTTACCACACGATATCGAGCTAATGAAAATTAATGCTTATAATCAATGTAGTGATAAAGAGAATATTGAGTTCTTAACCGATTTTCTAACCGACAGAACCCTTGAGACGCTAGAGAGAGACAAAGAAAAACCATTTTGCATAATGCTCTCTATTCCCGATCCTCACACTCCAGATATTGCTAAAAAGTCGGATTACAAAGAGTTTGAAAACCTTGATTTTCAACTTCCAAGAACCACTACTTTAGATAGAGAGTATCCTGTTTGGGCTTCAAACAATATGGATTTAAAAAATAATGTAGCAGAGGGTGGAATGATTGCAAGCGATATGGTAAACTACTTTGGCATGGTAAAAAGCATTGATGATAATGTGGGTAGGATATTGGATTTTTTGGATAGTAATAATCTTTCCTATAATACAATTGTCGTATTTACTTCCGACCATGGCGATATGTGTTTCGAACATAATCGTCGCAATAAAGGTATTCCATACGAGGCTTCAGCTAGGATTCCCTACCTTATTAGATACCCCAATGTTGTACCTAAGGGAAAAGTTGTAGAGACACCAACCACAAATGCTGACTTTACACCCTCGATATTGGGATTGATGAATATGCCACAGATTGAAGCAATACAGCATGGTATGGACGACTCAAAAACTCTCGTAGATAGAGATAAATTTACTAAAAATGAGCGAACAGTAATGGTTACTACCTACAACTCTCTTTGGACAATGGTAACGGATGGTCGCCATAAATTAATTACATCAATGACCGACCTACCGTGGCTTTTAGATCTTGAAAAAGACCCTGATGAGATTCAGAATTTTTATAATAATCCCAAATACAAAGAAGTTATCAAAAACCTAACTTCAGAAATGTCTCGACAAATGAGAATTTACACCGAGCCAGTACCGGTAAATGGATTATCAAAAGAGATGCTCCTAAAAATGCAAAATTTAAAATAATCCTAATAACTCTATTTTTGTTGTTTTGTTGTTCGAGGGTGATACGAAAGTGTCATCCTCTTTTTCATAGGAATATTCACAAAACTATGATATTATTGATATTCTGATAAACATTCATTTAGGTATGGTCATTCCTGTAGATTTGCAGTATAAAAAACTAAAGGGAGTTCTAAAATCCAGAACTCCCCTTTCGTTTACCACTTAAAAAGTGTTAAATAAAGTGTTTTATTTAACACAAAAACGTCGTTCATAGAAGTTTATAAACGATTTATTTAGTAGTTCTCGACCTCCAAGCGTTGGATAGAAACCTGAGAAATACCACTCACCTTTATGGTTAGGGCACACCTCACGAAGCGACGGAATATCTTGATAGATAATCTCAACAGGTGCTTTTGTATTTTTAGGAGTGACAAGTTCGGCTATTTTTGCTGAGATTTGCTCATCTGTATAGGGTGCATATAGCTTAGCAACATGGTTTTCGGTATCGGTTGCCTCGCTACCTTGCTGCGCTTTGCAAAGAGCATAAATTTCGTGTAATTTTTCTTCTCCACTAAGCTCCACCGCCGCTTTAAATGCTATTAAATCGCCAATATCCGACATATCAATACCATAAAAATCAGGGTAACGGATTTGAGGTGCGGAAGAGACAATTACCAATTTTTTAGGCTCTAGGCGCATAAGAATTGAGATAATACTTTTACGAAGAGTAGTACCCCTTACGATACTATCGTCGATTACCACCAAGTTATCAACACCCTTAACAACAGTTCCATAAGTAATATCGTAAACATGGTTTGCAAGCTTATTGCGCTCCTCATTTTCACTAATAAAAGTACGAAGCTTTATATCTTTAATTGCAACTTTCTCTACACGTATACGATGCGAGATAATCTCCTCAATAACTTTTGCATCGTAAGCAGTTAATTTTGAAATATCCTCACACTTTTGCTTATCTAAAAGTCCGTTCATACCCTCAACCAATCCGATTGAAGCTATTTCAGCAGTATTTGGAATAAACGAGAATACAGAGTTTAGGAGATCGCCGCCAATTGCAGCCGAAACCTTATCAGCAAGTTTTTCGCCTAAATGTTTACGCTCTTTGTAGATGTCAATATCACTACCACGAGAGAAGTAGATACGCTCGAACGAACAAGCCCATTTATCCTCTTTTTTGTCAACTACTTGAGGGAAGAAAATATCGCCATTACGTCCAATTACAATAGCTTGACCTGGCTCTAGCTCAGTAATATCCTCACATTTTACGTGCATAGCAGTTTGAATAACTGGACGTTCTGAAGCGACAACAACAATCTCTTCATCTATATAGTAGAATGCACTACGAATACCCCAACTGTCACGAACAGCAAACATATCACCACTACCTGTTAAACCGCACATAACAAAACCGCCATCCCACATAGGTGCATTTTTTCGCAAAATATTTTCGATATTTTTACCATTACCTACATTTGCTCTATCAAAATTCTCAACATCTAGTTCATGACCCATCTGTTCCAAAAGGATAGTTGTGTCTGACATACGACGAGGGTGTTGACCTTGAGCTGCAAGATGTTGGAAGATGTTTTCTACATTTGTAAGGTTAAAGTTACCACAAAGTGATAGAGTATTTTCACGGTAGTTGTTGCGACGAAGCACAGGGTGTACATACGATATACCCGACTTACCTGTTGTGCTATAACGAAGGTGCCCCATATAGCACTCACCGATGAATGGAGTCTCAACAGGATCAGTGTTTTTGTCAATTTGAGTGTAGATTGTAGAGAAAAGCTCAGAAATAGCTTTATCACCCTCTAAACGCTCACGAAACATAAACTCTTCACCTGCATTTGCCGACATATTTACACACGCCATACCTGCACCCTCTTGACCACGGTTATGCTGCTTCTCCATAAGGAGAAACATGCGGTTTAGGGCATACTTTTCACTACCATACTTCTCTTTGTAGTATGAAATTGGTTTTCGGAGTTTTATTAGAGCAACTCCGCACTCGTGTTTTAACTGTTCCATCTTTTATTAATGATGAATGACAAATTATAAATGATAAATGATAAATAATGAATGGCTCTAAAAACGGTCATTTATCATTTATCATTTATAATTTATAATTATTTTAGAATTTCCAAGATTTAATTCTAGCAATAGCTTTCTCAACATTCTGAGCGTTACCAAATGCTGTTAATCTGAAGTAACCTTCACCAGATGGTCCAAAACCTACACCTGGAGTACCTACGATTTGACACTCATTAAGTAGGCGATCGAAGAATTGCCATGAGCTAACACCCTCAGGAGTTTTCAACCAGATATAAGGTGCATTTTCACCACCAAATATTTCAAAACCTGCCTCTGCAAGACCTGTACGGATTGTTTTAGCATTGTTCATGTAGTAACCAACCATTTTTTTAACCTCTGCTCTACCTTCTTCAGTGTAGATAGCCTCAGCAGCACGTTGGATAATATAGGCAGTACCGTTGAATTTAGTACATTGATGACGACGCCAAAGCGGATTAAGTGCAACTTTTTCCTCTTTACTGTTGTAAACCATAAGCTCCTTAGGAACTACAGCATAACCACATCTAACACCTGTAAAACCAGCAGTTTTTGAGAAGCTACGGAACTCAATAGCAACCTCTTTAGCTCCCTCAATTTCGTAGATAGAGCGTGGAATTGACTCATCGCAGATATACGCCTCGTAAGCAGAGTCGAAAAGGATAATAGATTTATTAGCTTTTGCATATTCAACCCAAGCTGTTAGTTGCTCACGATTTAGAACGCTACCTGTAGGATTGTTTGGAGAGCAAAGATATACGATATCGGCATGTTTTTCAGGAAGTTGAGCTGCGAAACCTTCGCTTTCTGGGCAATTAAGATATACTATATCACTCCAAACACCATCAGCACCTAACGAGCCTGAACGACCATCCATAACGTTAGTATCAACATATACAGGATAAACAGGATCGCTAACAGCAACAACATTGTCGGTAGATAGAATATCACAGAAGTGACCTAGTGCACTTTTTGCTCCATCATTTACAAACACCTCGTCAATACCAATTTCGATACCTCGCTTTGTGTAATCTGTTTCAATAATTTTTTCAATTAAGAAAGAGTAGCCACACTCTGGTGCATAACCACGGAAAGTAGAGGCATCTGCCATCTCATCTACAGAGCTATGAAGAGCCGATATTACACTCTCGCTAAGTGGAAGCGTAACATCACCAATACCTAAAGAGATAACATCTAAAGTTGGGTTTGCCGCCTTATATTCTCTAACTTTTCTACCAATTTCACTGAAAAGGTAGCTCTCTGCAAGTGCAGTATAATTTTCGTTTACTTTAATCATTTTTCGTATTATATATATTTTTAAAATATTCGCTAGTAATTATGAATTATGAATTATGAATTACGAATTAAAGGTAGTATTCCCCCTCAAAAACAAACTCAGCACCCCCAGTAAGGATAACCGTATCGTCCCATTTAACCGATACTTCGCCGCCAAGAAGTGAAACTACCGCCTCGCCCTCGATTTTGTTATTGATAGTTGCAGCAACAACAGTGGCACATGCACCAGTACCGCAAGCTAAAGTTTCGCCCGAGCCTCTCTCCCACACTCTCATGCGGATTACTTTGTCAGAAATCACTTGTGCAAACTCTACATTTGTACGCTCTGGGAAAAGTGGATGATTTTCAACCGCTTTACCATAACGCTCAACATCAAAGCTATCTACATCTTCGTCGATAAAAGTCACTGCATGTGGATTACCCATTGAAACGCAAGTAAATGTAAATTTACAACCTTCAACCTCAATATCTACCGCTTTAGTATCGTCTGCAACTACAGGCAAATCTTTTGGCTCTAACCCAGGAGGATTCATATCTACGCTAACGCTTACAACCTTACCCTCTTCTACAGTTAGGTGAAGAATTTTGACACCCGATTTTGTCTCAAGGTCAATCACCTCTTTATCTGTAAGTCCAAGATCGTAAAGATATTTACCAACACAACGAGAGGCATTACCACACATTCCAGCCTCTGAACCATCGGCATTAAACATTCGCATGCGAAAATCCGCCACTTCAGATTGCATAATTAGTACTAAACCATCTGAGCCAATACCAAAATGGCGATCACTAACTTTTATAGATAATTCTTCAGGATTTACGATTGCACCATCTAAGTTGTTTACGTAGACGTAATCGTTTCCTGCTCCGTGCATCTTGTGAAACTTTAAATTTTTCATCTTAGATATATATTATTATTATTATTATTAACTTAGAAATTGATAATTATACATTAAGCATTATGAATTATGCATTATGAATTAAGCATTAAGGGGAGTTCTAAATTCTGGATTTTGAGAGATTTTTTGTTTTAAGGCTTTAGATTTGGATTTTGCAAATAAGGGCTGTAGTGGCTCTACCGCCCTTATTTGCAAAATTCAAATATGAAGCCTTAAAACGAAAAAGCTCCGAAAGTCAGATTTTAGAAGTTCCCTAAAATTAAATGTCAAGGTCAGCAATACGTGTAGCTGCCATAGTAACTTTAGTTTGGTTAGCAAAAGCACTAAGCCTTACATAACCTGTTCCCAATGCTCCAAATCTTTCTCCTGGTGAACAAACAATTTGACACTCATTAAGTAGCTTATCAAACAGTTTCCACGAGCTTTCAAACGGCGACTCAACCCAAATATAAGGAGAATATACACCTCCCCAGAATTTTAGTCGAGTTGAAGCTAAAGCCGAGCGTAAAAGTGCTGCATTTTGCATATAATATTCCATATTTTCATGGATATAGTCTCTACCCTCTTTAGTAAATAACGACTCAACACCACGTTGTATTATGTAGCCCGGTGTATAGTTTTTTATCTCTTGTCGCTGTCTCCAAAGAGCATTTAACGATGCCTTACTATCGTTTGAGATAGAGTAACCCGTAAGCTCTTTAGGTATTATTGTGTATCCACAATGGATACCTGTAAATCCTGCATTTTTCGAAAAACTACGAAACTCTATAGCCACTTTTCGTGCACCTTTAATTTCATAAATAGAGTGTGGCACATCTTTACTTGTAACAAACGACTCATAAGTGGCATCAAAAAGGATTAAAATCTCATTTTTTTGCGCATATTTAACCCATTTTTCCAATGTTTCCCTATTCATAACACACCCCGTTGGGTCGTTTGGATAACCCAAATATACCACATCTGGACGTGTTTCAGGGAAAATTGGCATAAAATCTGTCTCTTTAGTACAATCTAAATAGATTATATGACTCCAACGCCCATCTTCCGACATATCTCCAGCACGATTTCCGATAACATTCGATTCTATAAAAGTTTGAAACACTGGGTCGACCACCGCTATACGATTATCTCGACAAAGTATATCTCCAATACCCGATAAATCCTCTTTACTTCCGTTATTAATAAATATTTCGTCTTCCGAAACTTTTATTTTTTTAGGTTTGTACTCATTTTTAATAATTGCATCAATCAAAAATTGATATCCCCCAGAGGGCCCTCTTCCTTGAAAAGTCGCCTCATTTCCCATCTCTAACACCGCTTCACTCATTGCCTTAACAACACATGGTGCTAGCGGCCGCACTACATCCCCTCTATCTAGCTTAATCAGCTTCGATGCAGGGTGAATCGCATTAAAAATATTTACACGTTTGTCTATCTGCTCTTGTACAGTGTCGTTTGCAACCTTTAAAAATTGCGAATTTATTAGTATCATATTTTTCGGTATATCTCACCGCAAAGATAAATAAATTTAATAAATTTTCTAAATATTTATTAAAGGAGTGTTCTAAATTCTATATTTTGAGAAATTTCAGAAGTTCCTTTAAAAAGATAGGTTCCAAAAATTCAAAACATCTTTTACAAACACTCTTTACCTAAATTAGTTTTCATATACTCTATAAATTCTTACAGACTTTGAAAATAAACCCATTTCTCACATCACAAAGGTAAATAATAGCATCTACATAATATATTTGTAATTTTAACAAAGTTTATTTAAAATTTTTAAAATATTAGATTTTTAATTTTAGCCATTTTAAGAATAAATTTTACACAAAAACACGCCTACTAAAAGAAAATTTAATTTTTTCAGTTAATATTCATTAAAATGAATATTAACCATTAATTATATAAATAAAAATAGAGCTTAGATATTATAAAACTACATATAAAATTTTTATCTTTGTGTCTGAAACCTTCAAGAACGAAAGGGGAGTTCTAAATTCTGGATTTTGAGAGATTTTAGAAATTCCCTAATAAAGTAAACACAAATGAAATTCAAATAAAACTATGAAAAAAACTATCTTTTCGACCATTATTGCAGCATCTTTAATGGTTGGTTGTTCGGCACCAGAACAAAGTGCTAGCAATCCGCTTTTAGAGGAGTGGACAACTCCGTTTGCTATTCCTCCATTCTCTACAATCAACGCTTCGCACTTTATGCCAGCCTACAAAGAGGCATTTGCAGCACATGCAGCAGAGATTAAAGCTATAGTAGAAAATAGCGCAGAGCCAACTTTTGAAAACACAATTGCAGCTTACGACAAATCGGGTCGTCTGCTTTCTAAAGTGGGTTCAGTTTTTAGTGCTATGAACTCAGGTCTTAGTAGCGAAGAGCTTCGTTCAATTGCAAAAGAGCTTTCGCCAATTTCATCGGCACACTACGACGATATTCGTCTAAATCCAGAGCTTTTCAAGCGTATTAAATCGGTTTACGACAAACGTGAGTCGCTAAATTTAAATACAGAGCAGACAAAACTTCTTACTGAGATGTTTGATGGTTTTGCTAATGGTGGAGCAAACCTTTCGCCTGCCGACCAACAAAAACTTCGTGAGCTTAACACTAAAATCAGTGCCCTACAGCTTGCATTTGGTCAAAATCTACTTTCTGAAACAGCAGATTTTAAAATGTTTGTAAACAACAAGGCTGATCTAGCTGGTCTAACAGAAGATTTCAAAACTATGGCTGCCGACCGTGCAACAGCTGCTGGACAAGAGGGAAATTGGCTGTTTGGTCTTGATAATCCATCGATTATGCCATTTCTTCAATATAGCGAAAATGCAGCTTTAAGAGAAAAAATGCTTAATGGCTACCTAAATCGTGCAAACTATGATAATGAAAACGACAATAAAGAGGTAATCAAGCAACTTATCACTCTACGTCTTGAGCGTGCTAAGTTAATGGGTCACGCTACAGCTGCTGACTATATTCTAAAAGATAGATGTGCTAAAACAGCTGAAAATGTTTATGCCCTACTTGACCAACTTTGGGCTCCTACAATGAAAGTTGCCGCTACTGAGCTTAATGACATCAAAAAAATGGCTAAAGCTGAGGGTCAAACAAAAGTTGGTGCTTCCGATTGGCGTTACTACGCTGCAAAAGCAAAAGCCGACAAATTCGACCTTAGCGACGAAGAGGTTATGCCATATTTCCAACGTGAAAATGTACGTATGGGTATGTTTTATGTTGCAACTAAGTTATTTGGCATCACATTTACAAAACTTAACGACGTTCCAACACTTGTTGCAGAGCAAGAGGTATTTGAGGTAAAAGATGCAGATGGTTCGCATTTAGGCGTACTATTCGACGACACTTATGCTCGTCCAGGACTTAAAAATGGCGGTGCTTGGTGTAGCGGTTATCGCTCGCAAGGTGTTGACGAAAACGGAAAACGTATCGCACCACTTGTAACGATTACTTGCAACTTTACAGCTCCTATTGGCGACAAACCATCGCTACTTACTGCTGATGAGGCTTCTACATATTTCCACGAATTTGGTCACGCTCTAGCTAGCCTACTTCGCCAAGTAAACTACTATGGTACTGGTGGTTATCCTCGTGATTTCGTTGAGCTTCCATCTCAAATTATGGAGCACTGGGTATTTGAACCAGAGGTTCTTAAAGTGTATGCAAAACATTACAAAACAGGAGAAGTTATTCCAGATGCTTTAGTTAAAAAAATCATCGAATCGGGTAAATATGGTCAAGGTTTTGCAACTGGTGAATATCTTGCAGCATCTTTCCTAGATATGGATTACCACACTTTAACATCGGTTGATGCTAATTTCAACGTTGCTGAGTTTGAAACAAAAATGCTTAACGACAAACGTAAACTTCTTACAGAAATTCCTCCACGTTACCGTTCTACATACTTTAGCCACACAATGGGTGGTGGTTACACTGCTGGTTACTACTCATATATTTGGGCTGCAGTGCTTGACTCTGACGCTTATGCTGCATTTAAAGAGAGCGGCGATATTTTCAATCCAGAGATTGCAAAAAAATATCGTGAAGAGATTCTTGAAAAAGCAGGTTCTGAGGAGGCTATGGTTCTTTACAACAACTTCCGTGGCAGCGAACCAGACGTTAAATGGCTTCTTAACGATAGAGGATTAAACTAGAAATTAGTAGAGACGTTGCGTACAACATCTGTAATCGCACAAACGAACGTAGAGGCGTTGTGTACAACGTCTCCAACCAAGTAAAAGGATTAGAGGTTAAAGGACTGTTTGTTCTTTAACCTCTATTTTTCATTTACACCTAAATTCTCGCTTTATTGGCTCATTCACAAAAACTGTTTCCGCACGCAGCAGTAGAGACGTAGCCCTGCTACGTCTAAAATCGAATTTTGCAAAGCAAAATGAGCTTACGAGACAAACAAAATTGAATTTGCCAAGCCAAATCAAATTTTAATTCATAACAACAGATTTTGAGAATGAGCCACTTTATTGCAAAAATCCCAGAAATTGTTGTACAGTTATTGGATAACGTAATATCCGCAAATATAAAATTGTTTAAAATAGTAAAATCAACTATATTTGTAAAAACTAAGTAGTGTAAAATAATTATTGGTGTGTTTTTAATAAGTAGGTAAAATAATTATTGGTGTATTTTTAATAGTGCTATTGGAGATGAGATTTTTTGCTATTGAATCGAAAATATAGTGGTTCTATATTGAGATTTAATAGTGAAAAATATCGCTCCAAGAGTGCTGTTAAAAATATGGCAATAATTGTTTTACACTACTTATATATAATTATCAATTAATAAAATTTATAAAATGAAAAACAGTTGGCAATTTTTAACGCTACTTTTAGCAGTTGCATTAGTAGCACTCTCTATTACAGTTTCAAAACTAAGCAGTAAAATAGATGCTAATCAATCTGTCGAGGCTTCGCCAGTAGACAAAGAGCAGATTATTTTAGAGTCGATAATGAGTCGTAGCAGCGTTAGAGCCTATACCGAACAAGAGGTTGAAAAATCAAAAATAGAGACTATCTTAAAAGCAGGTATGGCAGCTCCAACTGCTGGCAATCGTCAACCTTGGGAATTTGTGGTAGTGACCGAAAGAGAGATTTTAGACAAATTTCCACCTGTTATTCCTGGTGCACACATGGCAGCAAAGGCAAAATTAGCAATTGTGGTGTGTGGCGACCCTTCGAAAAGTTTTGCAGCTCCACTTTCAGAGTATTGGGTACAGGACTGTTCAGCAGCAACCGAAAATATTCTTTTAGCAGCTCATGCAATGGGTTTAGGTGCTGTTTGGTGTGGTGCATATCCTAACGACAAAAACGATAGAGTTGCAAAAATGCGAGAAATTCTATCGCTTCCCGACAATCTTTACGCCCTTAGTATTATTGTGATAGGTTACCCATCGGGCGAGCCTACAGTAAAAGACAAATGGGATCCAGCAAAGGTGCATTATAATAAATACTAGCCATATCATGAGTCAAATTAAATATATCGTAAACATCATAATCGTCGCCATGCTCTTTGGAGCAATTGCAATCGGTAAAGATGGACGAATTTTTGGAAATTCGGTTAACGAAACTCCTCAAAAAAGTCAAATAAGCCAACTACCTGAGCAGGCGGTTCAAACCACTCTTTCAGATGGAACAATGGTGATAAACTCTACCTCTTTGGGCAGAGATGTAATTAGTTTTGGAGGTACAACACCTGTTGAAATATATATTAAAGAGGGGATAATTCAGAAAGTTGAACCCCTCGATAATAACGAAACTCCAAGTTTTATGAATATGGTAGTAAGAGCTGGATTTCTAAAAAATTGGAATGGTCTAACTGTCGAAGAGGCTACTGAAAAAAGTGTGGATATGGTTTCGGGCGCAACCTACTCATCGTATGCCTTAGCACAAAATGTTAAACTCTCTGCTGTTTATGCCTCAGATGCAGATTTAGCTGCAAATAACCCTTTTAAAGATTTAGATTTAAAAACCATTATAGGGATAATTGTGATTTTAACAGGAGTTGCTATTACATTTATCAAACCTAAAAACAAAATATTTGAGATTGTGCAACTTATTTTAAATATAGCGGTTTTGGGATTCTGGTGCGGTAGTTTTCTATCTCTTACACAGTTTGTTTCATGGATGTCGAATGGTCTAAACCTTTCGCTAGCACTACTTTCGGTATTACTGCTGTTAGTTGTGATAGTTGTTCCTCTATTTGGGCGAAAAGGGTCGTATTGTCATATACATTGTCCTATGGGTTCAGCTCAAATATTACTAAATAAAACTCCTTTGAAAAAGATAAAAATAGAGCCGCAAATTGCTAAATTTCTTACAAATCTAAGGTACTACATACTCCTTGCACTGCTATTTTTTATGTGGCTTGGCGTAGGTTTCAACCTTATGAACTATGAGATATTTTCGGCATTCCTGCTCGGCTCAGCTTCGACTATAGTACTTGTTATGGCTGCAATATTTCTGGTTCTTTCGCTATTTGTAAACCGTCCGTATTGTCGATTTATCTGTCTTACTGGTGCACTTCTCACCATTATGCAGAAAACTAAATAGATAATTTACATATAGTTACACTCATACAAAACCTCTAAATCACCTCCATTTTTGCACAAAAGTACAAAAATGGAGGTGATTTAGAGGTTTTATTCAATTATTGGAACATCACTATAATCATAGGATACATTTTTTAAATCTTCAAGCTCTATTTCAACAATTTTTTCACTGAATAATCTCTTAATTTCAGCTGTTGTGTAGCTATTTTTAGGGTTAAAATCGTCGGAAGCGACATAATCGGTTAAGCTACTATATAGTGCCGTAGCCTCTGGATACTCTTTTAGCTCTAATAGGTCGCTCATACAGATAAGCAGCTTGCCCTTACCAACTTTACATTCAAAAATAAGCGAAAGTCGATGATTACGCTCAATATTATCAATAACTTGAACAATAGGCTGTTCAAAATGGGGTAGATTATTCATTATCAGTGGTCGTGACTGCTTTACAATAGAATACCACTGCATGTCGGTAAAATAGTCGGTCACAAACCCTTTTAAAGCACTGTTTTTATTGTCGATAAGTAGTCCTAGTGTACCCGGAGAGTAGCCACTACCCTTAAATGAAGCAATCTGACGAAACATTCTGTAGTTCCAATAGTCGGTCATAAACATACCCTTAATAGTCTGTCCTAAAAGAGCCTCCTTTTTCGGCATTAACAACACCTTTTCACCCTTTTCAAGCAGTGAATATAGTCGGTTGTCAACATTTTGAAGCAACGTATAACCGCCCTCTCTCTCTTTTTTAATAGTTTGATTTTCGGGATATAACCATAGCGAATAGCTGTTTGGAATCTCGCCATTATCGCAATCCACCACTAGTGTTAGAAGCGTAGAGACAGTGGTTTGAGGCATTGTAAATTCAATATTTCCTACAGTCTCAACCCTACCATATTCAACTTTTCGATTAAACTCACCCTTTTCTATAACCGAGCCATCTTTTGCCAAAAGCTGCCATTTATAAGGTTTTTCAAAATCACCCTGCTCACTATAATTAAAAAGAAGTGCTTTGCCAATAAATTTTTCGTTAGATTTATATGTAAATTTAGGCATGGAAACAAGCGGAGTTAGCGGACTGCAAAATGCTCTCCACTCTGCAGGTGTAACGTAGCTTTTACAATCCATAAAGGCATCTAAAATACCAATCAGCGCAGTACCTTGACCGGGGTAATCTTGCAGGTCTAAAAGCTGAAAGCCAGAGATATTGTTGCTTCTAAGATTCATCTCTACATCGGCTCGGTAAAGTCGCTTTTGCCACTGACCAGAGGCGTTGAAAAATTGCTCTTTTTGCGCTTTAAATCCAGCTTGATCTATTTTTTTCTCAAATTTTATTAAGTTACGTGGTTCTAATACCCCTACATACTTTTCAATCTCGCTGAAATCGGGATAGACCTGAAATTGTCCTGTTTCATGACCTATAATCGGCACAGGTGAACTTGCAATAGCACTATCAAAATTAGTCTCACTATTTGGATACGAATTGTTGAGATAACCACCATCGGGAGCATCTACAAACGAAAATGAGGCACGTGTATGAGTGCGATAATCTTTGTCGGTAGGGTCGCCACCATTACGACAAGTTGCAAAAAAATCGTCGGCTGTATGTGCCATATATCTACCCAAAAAGTTGTTTGTACCTGTAGCCATAAGCAGCTCTGGGCGGTGAACTTTAAGAGCTTTTACCACCTCTTCCAGCTTTGTAGTGTCACCTTTTAGCTCATTACCAAGTGATAGCATCACTACCGAAGGGTGGGAAGCGTAATCCTCTAAAATCCTCTGCCCCTCAACCTTTAGATACTCTACAGTCTCAAAATCTTTGTTTGTAACCGTTCCCCAAAGCGGCATCTCGATTTGAAGATAAAGCCCTAAACTATCAGCCACTTCAATGCTCTCAATTGGAGGAGTCCACGAGTGAAAACGCACATGATTTATTCCAAAATCTTTGCATACGGTGTAATATTTTGCCCACTCTTCTCTATTCATTGGAGCATAGCCAGTAAGTGGAAATGCTGCGCCATCGTGTTTTCCACGCAAAAATACCCTTTTATCATTATTATACAGAAATAATCCCTTAGCCTCAAATTCTCTCATACCAAACTGTTTCTCGACCATATCCACCTCTTTACCATCTACTTCAAGAGCTATGCGACACCTATATAGATTTGGTGAAAATTCGTCCCAAAGAGCAGGATTTTCGCCCATACTGTAATTTAGTGTAATATTATCGTTAGAATCTACTTTGTAGCTCACGTTTTTAAGCTTTTGGCTATTTACTCCAACGCCATTTGCTGCAATAGTTACAGCAAAATCACCACTATTAGAGCCAACTCCACTAATATTTAGTGTAACCTCTATTTTTTTGCTTTCTACGTCAGGGGTAATCTTTACATTATCTATATACACACTGTTTTTTGCTCGTAGCGACAACTCTCCCACAACCCCGTTCCAACAAGTTTGTGTATGCTCCGAATTTATATGCGAATTGAATATATTTGATGGAATTACACCGTCGGCATTATCTAGCATAAGCGTAATGCGATGTGAATTACCATCGCTAAGATATTTTGTGATATTGTAGATATGCGGTGTAGATACCGACAAATTTTCGCCTACAAAATTGTCGTCAATCCAAAGTTTTGATGGTTTTGTACGCTCCAAAAATAGCTCAATCTCTTTCCCGCTCCACTGACTAGGAATTTTTACCTCTTTTTGATACCATGCTTTACCTACGTATCCATATTTTCGAGATAAAAAGCGAGTCTCCTCGAAATTATCGTTCTTTCTCCCTTTTTTATTCTCATCAGTAGTGCCGGGAAGAGTAACGTAGTCGGTAAGATAGCTACTATACCATTTTTCACTCTCACCTACACCTACGCTATCAATTGCAAATTGCCACTGACCGCTAATATTGATGCTTTCTCGATAGGTTTCATTGCTTTGACAGCTTAGAAAAGATAATGAAATTAGAATAAAAAAAAAATTGTACAGTTTTTTAGTAAAATTTTCATAAAGATAGTGTTTTAGGGTTAATATGCACAAAACTAGTTTTTTTATTTGTAAAATGCAAATTTTTAGTAGACTAGTTATCTACTTTAAAATTAGTGATTTTTGCTATTCATG
The DNA here is from genome assembly GCA_044433365.1 of Rikenellaceae bacterium. Lineage (GTDB taxonomy): Bacteria > Bacteroidota > Bacteroidia > Bacteroidales > Rikenellaceae > CAMQVM01. The sequence goes on along the minus strand of JAWXTR010000016.1, from coordinate 5,862 downwards.
CAAAAATAGCTACCTTTGTGCTTTTAGTATTATAGGTAACTTCTAATTTCTTAAGAAAACTTCTAATAATTACTGTTTACAGATAAAAATTAACAATGAATATTGATAAGTTAATAAATCAATTTGTATATATAGAGAGTGAGCCACTTCTATTTTTAAGTGGACTTTTTCTCTTTTTTTTCCTGTTTTTCTCAACAGGATACACTCTACTACATAAAAAACTAAATGCAAGAGTGGTTTATGTGGTATTTTTCTCGCTTTTTTTCTACTATAAAACTAGTGGGTTATATTTTTTACTACTTATATTTTTATCGCTTTCCGACTTCTCAATTGGACGTTTTTTGAAGATTGTCACAGAGCAGAAACAGAGACGCTATCTGCTTGCGCTATCTATTGTCGTAAATCTCTCGATTCTATTCTATTTTAAATACACTTCGCTTTTAGCCGACCTATTTAACGATATTTTCAGAGGTAATCTAAGTTTTGGAGAGATATTTTTGCCAATTGGGGTGTCGTTTTTCACCTTTCAATCTATGAGTTATACAATAGATATATATAGAGGTAAAATCAAACCTTTAAAACGATGGATAGATTATCTCTTCTACCTCTCATTTTTCCCTCAATTAGTTGCAGGACCAATAGTTAGAGCATCTGAGTTTATTCCGCAAATTAGGCGTAATCCGATTGTTGTTTCTCGTGCAGATTTGGGACGAGGAGTACTATTAATTGTATGTGGACTATTTAAAAAAGGTGTAATTTCTGACTATATAAGCCTCAATTTTGTTGATAGGATTTTTGATGCTCCACTTCTATATACTGGGTTTGAAAATCTTATTGGAGTGTATGGCTATGCTCTGCAAATTTATTGTGATTTTTCGGGCTACTCAGATATTGCCATTGGCTTAGCTTTACTTCTTGGGTTTCACTTTAACGACAACTTTAACTCACCATATAAATCGGCAACAATCACCGAATTTTGGCGACGTTGGCACATATCGCTTAGCAGCTGGCTTCGAGACTACCTCTACATATCGCTTGGAGGCAACCGAAAGGGGCGAGTTCGCACCTACCTAAATCTTATGATTACAATGCTTCTTGGAGGGCTTTGGCACGGTGCAGCGTGGCGATTTGTGGCGTGGGGAGCAATTCATGGCGTATCACTTGCCATTCACAAGCTGCTTATGGCGCAATTTCCAGCCTTAAAACGTGAAGGAAAAGAGATGAATAGGGGTATTAGAATTTTGTCGATTATCGCTACATTTAATCTGGTTTCATTTGGATGGATATTCTTTAGAGCCGATAGCTTTACAGTTGCAACCGACTTAATTACTCAAATTTTTACCAATTTTAAGGGGTCGATTTGTCTCGATTTTATTGTTGGCTACAAATATGTTGTGCTTCTTATGATAATAGGTTATATCTCGCACTTCTTTAGCGATAATCTTTATAACAAAATTAATTCTCTATTTGTTAAGGCACCAATTGTGTTATATCCTGTGACAATTGCACTAGTAATATGGCTTTTAATACAGCTTCGAAGCGGTGCGGTACAGCCTTTTATCTATTTCCAATTCTAACGGTTAGCGATAAATGCGAATAAAGGTTTGAAAATTTTGAGCTATTTTGAGCTATTTATGCAATCTGAGTTATATAAAAATAACTTTTGTTAATGCTTTTTTAGAAAAAGCACGCCCAAAGGGCTGGCAAAAATCGTTCGTTTTCACTCACGGCTTCGCTCCGCTTTTCTTAAAGCGGAAGAAGGTTTTTCAAACCTTTATTAGCATGATAAATTAATCGCTATATTTTAGAACTCCGAAAATTGTACTATCTTTGTCGAATTATTTTTTAAAAAAAGTAATTTTAATCTCTAATAATAAAACAATTAGCAAAATAATTCGTTCTAAAAATAGAGGCGCATATTAATATCAAATTTATGAATATTTTAATTATAAACGGTCCAAATCTAAATCTTCTTGGCAAAAGAGAGCCTACAATCTACGGCAACACCTCTTTTGACAACTATTTAGAGCAGTTAAAAGCCGATTTTAGCGATCATACAATAAGTTATTACCAATCAAACGTTGAGGGTGAGATTATAAACACGCTTCACGATGCAGATGGCAAATATGATGGAGTTATACTTAATGCAGGTGCCTACACACACACCTCTATCGCTATAGCCGATGCAATTGGAGCGATTAGTGTTAAGGTTGTAGAGGTACACTTATCGTGTATTTTGGCACGTGAGGAGTTTCGCCACATTTCGCTGATTTCGCCAAAATGTGCAGGCTCAATTATGGGTTTTGGAATGAAATCATACAAATTGGGAATATTTTCTATAATTCATAATGCATAATTCATAATGCATAATTCATAATGCATAATTCATAATACCAATAATTATGCATTATGAATTATGCATTATGAATTGAAATAAAGAACATACAGAACGAAAAAATATAAGATGGAAAGAAAAACGAAAATTGTAGCAACCATATCCGATCAGCGTTGCAGTGTAGAATTTATCCAGTCGCTTTATGATGCTGGTATGAACGTAGTGAGAATTAACTCTGCACACGTTACCAAAGAGAGTGCAGATATTCTAGTAAACAACGTAAGAGAGGTGTCGGATAAAATTGCTATTTTAATCGATACTAAAGGTCCTGAGGTGCGTACAACAAAGATGAAAGATGACGAAAATATCTCTGTTGAGCAAGGTGACCTTATCAAAGTAAAAGGAGGAAAAGAGGAGTCAAGCAGAGAGTGTCTATATATGTCGGCTCCATCGCTAGTAGAGCATGTTGGAGTTGGTGCATCGCTTCTTATCGACGATGGCGATATTGAGCTTGTTGTAGTTGAAAAAACAGACGATCACCTAGTTGCAGAGGTTCGCAACCGTGGCGTTATCAAACGTTTAAAAAGCGTAAATATACCTGGGGTACATATCCCACTACCATCTATTACAGAGCGTGATAGAGAGTTTATCGTTTGGGCAATCGAGCGTGAACTTGATTTTATTGCTCACTCATTTGTACGTAATAAAGAGGATTTACTATCGCTTCAAGAGATTATTGATGAGTATGATAGCCCTATCAAAATCATCTCTAAAATTGAAAATCAAGAGGGTGTCGACAATATCGACGAAATTTTAAAGCATACTTACGGAGTAATGATTGCTCGTGGCGACCTTGGCATCGAAATTCCTGGAGCGCAAATTCCAGCTATCCAACGTCAGCTTGTTAAGAAGTGTGTTGAAAACAAAACTCCTGTAATTATTGCAACGCAGATGTTACAGAGCATGATTACAAACCCTCGTGCCACTCGTGCCGAGATTAGCGACGTTGCAAATGCAATTTACCAACGCACCGATGCAATTATGCTTAGTGGAGAGACTGCTAATGGCGATTATCCGGTCGAAGCAGTTCAAACTATGGATAGAGTTGCTCGTGAAATTGAGCGTGACACAAATGCAATTGTTGATGTAGCACTTGTTCATATCAACAACGAAATCACAGCTCTTTTGGCTCGTTCGGCTGTTCGTGCTTGTTCAAACCTACCAGTCAAAGCGGTAGTTATCGACACACTTTCTGGCCGTACAGGTCGTTATATGTCCTCTTTTAGATGCGACCGCCCTGTATATGCTGTTTGTTATCGCAAACATGTAATGCGTGAGCTTTCTCTTTCGTATGGTATCTTCCCTGAATATCAAGAGCCATCGTTTACGCACCACAATTTCCTTACTAAAGTGCTTGCAAGCCTGCAAAAAAGCGACAAACTTGAACCTCAAGATTTAGTTGTTGTTATTGGTGGCGACTTTGGTGTTCAACAAGGTGCTTCGTTTATGGAGATTTGTTCGCTTTTAGCACTTCAAAATAAATATATCAATAAAAAATAGTTTTTATATATGACTTCTCAACGGATAATTGCAGCAAATGAGCTAATTATTAATGAAGATGGGTCGGCTTTCCACCTTCATATCAAACCATGCCAGTTGCAACCAAATATTATCTTAGTTGGAGACCCTAATCGAGTAGCGATGATTTCATCGCTACTCGATTTTGTCTATTCTGAGGGTTCTAATCGTGAATTTGTGTGGTGTAGCGGTGAGTATAAAGGCAAAAAAATCACAATTCTCTCTACAGGCATTGGCTCCGACAATATAGATATTGTACTTAATGAGCTTGATAGTTTGGTAAATATCGACTACAGTAGCCGAGCGGTAAAAAGTGAGCTTACAGAGCTAAATATTGTGCGACTTGGCACCTGTGGAGTATTACAGGATGATATTTCAGCAGGTGAGGTGGTTATTAGCCGTTATAGCATTGGGATAGATTCACTACTTGGCTTTTATAGTGTAGATTATAGAGTTTTGGAGTGTGAGCTAGCAGAAAAATTTAGAGAAGAACTTCACTGGTCTAAAAACCTATCAAAACCTTATGCTGCAAAGAGTTGCGATGCGCTTTTTGATAAATTTAAGGATTTGGGTAGAGCTGGAATAACCGTTACCGCTCCAGGTTTTTACGCTCCGCAAGGTCGCTATCTTAGAATTAAGCCTTGGCGTGAAAATTTTATTGCAGATATGGCAAAATTTAGCTATGACAGCTTAAAAGTCAACAACTTAGAGATGGAAGCTGCCCCTATTATGGCAATGTCGTCAGCTATGGGTCATAGTGCCATTACGCTATGTATCGGAATTGCTCAAAGAGCCAACGACAATTCAAATTTTGATTACCATGCAGCAATGCTTTCGCTTGCAAAAGGAGTTTTAGATAGATTTTAAAATAGAAATTTTATGTATAGAATAGGACACGGATATGATGTACACCGCTTAGAGACAGGGTTGCCCCTTTGGATTGGGGGAGTGAAAATTGAGAGCGAAAAGGGTGCTGTTGCCCACTCTGATGGCGATGTATTAATACATGCCATTTGCGATAGCCTTATGGGTGCGCTTTCTCTTGGTGATATTGGAAAACATTTCCCAGACACATCCGACGAATTTAAAAATATAGATAGTAAACTGCTACTTGAGCGCACAATGGAGCTTGTTAAGGGCAAAGGATATAATATTGTAAATGTTGATACAACACTTGCTCTCGAAAAGCCAAAAATCGGACGATATAACGATGAAATGCGCTCGATACTATCCAAAATAATGAATATCACACCCGATGATATATCAATTAAAGCCACTACTCGAGAGGGTTTAGGCTTTGTCGGTCGCAACGATGGCGTTGAGGCTTGGGCTGTGGTTTTGCTACAACAAAATCTTTAGTAATCCGCACATATCCAGACTTGTGTCGACTAAGCAGTAGAGACGTAGCCCTGCTACGTCTGTAGCAATCCCACGTTTTGTTTTAGGTATATATCTTTTAAAAACAATGGTAGTTTTTTACAGACGTAGCCCTGCTACGTCTGTAAAAATCCCACGTTTTGTTTTAGATAGATATCTTTTCAAAACAATAATAGTTTTTTTACAGACGTAGCAGGGCTACGTCTCTACTGCTGAGTTCAGAACTCCACTACAAAGGGTCATTCGCAAAAACTCTATTAGGTTAGTTTACAATTAGTTACATTTATGAAAAACCTCTGAATTACCTCCATTTTTGCACTTTTGTGCAAAAATGGAGGTGATAAAAAAACTATATTTAACACTTTTTAAGAAAAAGTGAACAAAAACACGCCTTCAGTGGCTCTTCGAGACCACTGAGCGCACAATTTTTTTCAAAAATTGTGAGGCAAATCCGCAAAAGGGGTTTTGCGAATTCTAAGACTTTTCCAAATAAAAAAGCAGTTTTTTTTAATAAAATTATATTTTTTGCAAAAATATAATAATTTAGGTTTTTTTAGACATAAGAGATTACC
>JAWXTR010000015.1:0-35173 GCA_044433365.1 Rikenellaceae bacterium | reverse complement strand
GAAAATACCTATATTGAATATTTGGGTTCATTCTCAAAAACTATTTCTGCACACAGCAGTAGAGACGTAGCCCTGCTACGTCTAAAATCGAATTTTGATAACACCCTGTAGAGACGTTGGGTCTTGGCGGTTTGTAATCGAACCAAAGCAAACAAAATTGAATTTGCCAAGCAAATCCAAACTCAGACGTAGCAGGGCTACGTCTCTACAACCAAGCCACAAATTGTAATTCATAACAACAGATTTTGAGAGGCAATTTCGTAAAACTCCTTTTGCTAATTTGCCTAATTTTTAATCGAATAAGTGCCTAATACCCAAAACCTCCATCGCCACGAACAATTGTTCCGCTAGCTCTGTTAACATCCTCAGCTGTTGCATTTGGGTCGTATATCCAAACTTTACTATCACTAAGGGTTTTCCCTTTACTGATTGTCGATACCTCGATTTTATTATCACCCTTTTGAAGTGTTATATCTTCAAAAATCACAATTGCAAATTCATCTGCTTTTTTCTGACCAATCTCTACACCATTAATCTTTAACGATACTTTACCACCACTATTACAGTACACTTTAATAGGTGTTATAGCCTCGTTTCTAAGTGTATGTCGTTTAGATGTAAGATATATCATAGGTTCAGGATTCCAATTTGCTTTATAGAAGAAATAGGCATCTTTAGTGGTTTTGTGGTCGAATGTTACCAAACCTTTGTCGTTCATCCCTTTTGTACCCCCTTCATCACGTTTTGCAGAGCCAAAATCAAACATATTCCACACAAAACTACCCCAAATATAAGGTTTAGCAGTGTATGACTTCCAAGCTGCTTCGTGAGCTTTTGATTGCCACTCTTCGGGATGCCACTGGCCATTAGGAATTGGTTGTTTTGGATTTTGTTCGTGTTGATAAATATTTGCTCCAGCGCCATATTCACTAAATGCAAAACCTCCCTCACGACTTGAGTAGCGGTATCTATCCCACATAGTCTCATCAAGATAATCTTCATACGGGTCGTACCATGCAGGGTACCTATTCCAACAAAGTATGTCGGTCATCTTGCTTTGTGTAGGTCTAGAAACGATTGTCGTTGCACCTGTAGTAGGACGATATGGATCTTCGCTTTTTGCTAGTTTATGAAGCTCCCATACCAATCTTGAATGTTCGGTTTCTCCCTCAGATAATCCCAATTCATTGTATAATCCCCAAGTAAATACTGAACAGTGGTTGTAATTTTGGCGAATTAGTTCAAGTAGTTGGTTTTTAGCATTTAACTCTGCTGGAAATCCTTTACCCCGTGCGCTAACATAGGGAATCTCTGTAAATACCAAAATACCATTTTTATCGCAAAGCTCATATATATAGTCGCTATGTTGGTAGTGCGATAGTCTAACAGCGTTTACACCCATATCAAGCATCATTTTTACGCTATTTTCAATATCCTTTTTCGATGTAGCCCAGCCCTTATCTTTTATATCTTGGTGCATGCTTACACCATGTATTCTATAAGGTTTTCCGTTTAGCTTAAAACCATTATCAGGGTCAATCTCAACGTTTTTAAAACCAATTTCATGCTCGACAACATCCAGAAGTTTATCATCTTCGCTATATAGTTCAACAACACCTCTATATAGATACGGATTTTGAGTACCGTTCCAAAGAGTGGGTTTTTTAACATCCATTTCAATCCAATATGGTAGAGTGTGTCGAGATGTAAGATTTATACGTTCACGTTTTTCTGATACCACATTATTATCAGCATCAAATATTTTACCTACTAAGTAGTGCGTGCCGATTTGCTCAATTTCACCTAATTTAGGTGGAAACCAATTTTTCACCAATCCTGCCTCAGTTGAGTTTGATACCCATGCAACAAGCTCTACTGTTGCATTTTTATTAGTTACGCTTTTAGGTCTCCATTGTACTGCCGACGAGCCATAATCAAGCATATCAAAACAAATATCGCCTGTTTCGATTAGCTCTACACCTCTATATAATCCACCGTAAATATTAAAATCCCCTGCAAGTGGCATTACATCATCCACTTTTGCATTATTAACCATTACGGTCAAAATATTATCACCGCTCTTTTTAAGGTGTTTTGTAAGCTCGTATGTAAATGCAGCAAAACCTCCTCTATGGTGTCCAATCTCTTTGCCATTTAGATATACGGTGCTAACAAGCGAAGCTGCACCGAATTTTACAAAATATCGTCTATTATCTTTAACTTCAATTTGGAGATTGTGGCGATACCAACCCTCTCCACGATAGTAGTTTATATTACCTTTTTGAGCCTCTTCTACTCCCCAAATATGTGGTAAATCGACACTTTTCCACTCAGCACTACCGCTAAGAGCCAATTCAGGATTGGATAGCACTCCACGATAGAAATTCCAATTTTTGTTGATAGATTTTACCTCTCTTGCACTAAGATTAAATGCCACAAGACAGAGAAGTAGTAGTAAATTGATTTTTTTCATAAAAAATTAATGATTATTGTTGAAAGTAATTCATTAAGCAACCGTTTGCATTGTTTGAAAAATAAAAAAGTGTTAAAATCCAATTTTTAGAAGTTTCCTTATACTAACATTAAAGACAAGGAATTTTCAAAAATAGTAATATTTTTGAAAATTCCTAAGTAGGGTAAAATAATTATTGGTGTATTTTTAAAAGTGCTATTGGAGATGAGATTTTTTGCTATTGAATCGAAAATATAGTGGTTCTATATTGAGATTTAATAGTGAAAAATATCGCTCCAAGAGTGCTATTAAGAATATGGCAATAATTGTTTTACACTACTTATTTTGAGTAGTTCTAAAAATCTGATTTTCAGATTTCTTTTAGAAACTATTTTAATATAATCTCGTCGATACAAACACCTTTATTTGCAGATGTAGTTATAATAATTGTATTACCACCTCTGCCGATATTGAATGTTTGTTTTACCGTAGTCCAATATTTTTTGTAAATTTCATCGGGAGCTGAGGCAAGTTTTACATTTTTCTCTACTCCATTTACATTAACTATGGCGGTGCAATCTTCGCCCTTAACGCTATAGCGAATTTCAACTTCAACTGCTCCTTCTGAGCCATCATTCTCATAATACCACTCTATTGAGCTATCTTGAGAGGCGTTCATCTCGACAAAACCTTGACCAACAAACTTTTCACCATCTTTTGCAACTGTTGCACCTTGAATTTTTGCATCTTCGGCTTGGTCGCCAGCTACGCTGCTAGTGTCATCCTCAACATACCACTCAAAACCTTCATCCTCAGCAAATCTCTCCTCCATTGTCCACGCTTTTTGATCTTCAACATACACAATAGCCTTAACTGTAGTTCCAAGTGCTACATCAAATGAGCCATTATATTTCTTAGAATTTTTCGAAGGCTGCGAGCCATCAGTTGTGTAGTATATTTCAACCTCAGGGTCGATTGCTTTGCCACGAAGATTGATAGTTTGATAGTCGATTGATACCGATTTAGATGTAATTTGTCGTTTTTCTCCCAATATTGAGGCAACTACAAGATTTATATCGCCTTTGTCGGTTGTAGATTCAATATAGGCACGGGTCAAACCGTAGAAGGCTAGGCGGTCGGTAGCTTCGTAATGTTTTTCAGTGTCGTTTAGACTACCATTATCTAATGCTCTAACTTTGCCATCACCTAAAACGTAATAGTAGCTACGATTTTCGCCATAAGGGTAAAATTCGCCTTTACTATCTGTTGTAGTTACTCTAACTTGTGTTACATCACCACATTTCTCAGCCATAGGCTCGCCATCTACCGAAAGTGCTATTTTTGATGGAGCATCGGCAGTTTCGATTTTTTCTCTTGCCACTTCTTTACCATTTTTATACCCTACAACCTCGATTTTACCAGGTTTCCAAGCTACTAACCATTCACCGTTCATCTCGTTCCACTTCTTGCCAAGTATTTGTTTTCCAAGCGACTTATCATTAAAGAAAAGCTCAACCTCATCGCAGTTAGAGTATGCCCAAACAGGTATCTGAGTTCCCTCTTTGATATTTGGATGTGTCCAGTGTGGTAGAATATGCACCATAGGCTCTTTAGTCCATTGGCTTTGGTATAGGTAGAACAAATCTTTAGGAAAGTTTGCCATATCTATAGCCCCAGAAGAAAGACCTTTAAATGGCCAACCACCGTGATATTTTGCCTCACCGATATAGTCGTAGCCAGTCCAGCGGAAAGTACCAGAGAAGTGAGGTATGTCTCTTAAAAATTCTATATTTTGACGAGCATTTAGACGGATTGTTGCGTTGTCGTAGCTCGAGAAGTATCTATTTTTAGGATTTTCACGTTTTTCGAGTGTTGTCCAATCGTTTGTAAAAACCTCTTTATCTGTTAAATCGGGATAGATATGAGCATTTTTACCTTTGCCTGTTAAACCGTCACGATAATACATTTTTGAGCGGTAGAATCCTCTAATATGAAATGTATGAGTATTTTCGGTACCAATAAAAGGCTGGTCAATATCTAAATTTTGGATAAAACCTCTATTTTCACTACCACCATTTACACCATATACATCCATTGTTTCGTTTTCACAGTGACCAGATGTAACTGGGCGAGTTGAGTCATATTTATGACATGTTGCAACTAAATTTTCGGCAATCTCTTTGCCATGTGTCTCATTACCTACGCTCCAAATTACAATCGAAGGGTGGTTTCTATCACGTTTTAACCAATCTGTAATATCTCTCTCCCACCAATCTGCAAAGAAACGTACAGCATACTCATTTTCAACCTTTTTATGCCATCCATCAAATACTTCATCCATTACAAGCATACCCATCTCATCGCAAATATTGTAAAATTCGGGAGTACGTGGATAGTGAGAGGTGCGAACAGCATTACAGCCCATATCTAAAAGTTGTTGAATACGAAAACGTATAATTTTGTCGGAAACTACAACACCAAGTGCTCCAAAATCGGCATGCAAGCAAACTCCTTGAAGTTTTACATTTTTGCCATTAAGCCACATACCTGTTTTTGCTACCCACTCTAGCTCACGAACGCCAAAACGAGTCTCTATTTCATCAACTACCTTTTTGCCTTTTTTGATAGTTGTTACAAGAGTGTATAGGTTTGGACTCTCTGGCGACCAAATGGCAGGGTTGTCAATTGTAATTTCTTGTTTTTGCGTGGTTGTCGCATTAGAATTAAGCGATATGTTTTGCTGGTCGGAAGCGACTATTTTACCTTCGCCATTTCTGATTGAACTTACAATAGTAATATCGCTATTATTAGCAGATAGATTTGAAATTTCTGTTTCGATAAATGCTTTATCACCTTTAGTGTGTACATATACTCCCGAGCGAGGTACATGTATAGGCTCTTTTACATCCACCCAAGTGTTGCCATAAATACCGCTACCTGTATACCAACGTGCAGCAGGTTGTAAATCGTTATCAACACGAACAGCTACTGTAATTTCTCCGCTCTTTTTAAGCTCTTCTGGAACTACATAAGAAAAAGAGGACCATCCGTAAGGGCGTGTACCCATCTCTTTGCCATTAAACCAAACGGTGCTATTCATAAATACACCATCAAAGGCTATTTCGACATGTTTGCCAATCCACGATTTTGGAACATCCACAGTTTTGCGATACCAGCCAATTCCAGCAGGTAGATAGCCACAATTAAAGGTCATAGGATTGTTTTTGTCATATTCACCCTCAATACTCCAATCGTGAGGAACGCTGAGTGTGCGCCAACTCTGGTCGTTATAATCGATAGCCTCGATTCCGCTACCATCGATTAACTTAAATTTCCAATTTTGATTAAAGCTGCTACGCTCTCTAGCAAAAAGCGAAAACGCAGTAAAAAAAGTAAGGAAAAGCAGTAGAAATTTTCTTAGATTCATATAATTTTTTTTAATGATAAAATATTGAGAGTACTATTTTAAAACTTTCTTTAGGTTGTAAGATATTAGGTGTTATTTTGTATTGTTATCTGGGTTTTAAATTTGTTATCAATTTGAATGTTGCTTCAGATACAAAGATAATAATTTACAGGTTAAATTCAAAAAAAATGCAGCGATTTACTAAATCGCTGCATTTTATGTAGTGTTTTTTTATGAAAATTAAAGATTTTTAGAAATCAAATATTTGTCAAATTGATAAGTTTTGCCCTTTTCGGTTTCAAATTTTACGATTTGGTCTTTATAACGTATTTCGCAAGGCTGACCTGCTAATGATTTGATTTGAAGCTCTGTAAGCGCACCATCTTCCCATTTCATATCTATTTCAAATGCTCCACGAGCCTTAAACCCTTTGATTTGCCCAAATAGAATCTCTTTTGGAAGTGCTGGGAGTATATTTATAAAACCTTCATAGCTCTGTAAAAACATCTCTGCAATTACCATAGTAGCCCCAAGGTTTGCATCTGTCTCATACATACGACGTGTTAAACCAAAATTACTTGATGCCATAAGATTGGTTTTAGAACTTACGCCAATAATATATTTTAAAATTTCATTAACCTTTTCAGCTTGATAAAGTCGGCAATAGCCACTAGCTGCCCACGAAGTAATAGCTCTAAATTCGTCGGTGCAGGTCATTCCATACTCCTCTCTACATTCAAGTGATTTTAATGTTGCAGCAGCAACTTTCGGGTTTTTAGTTGGCGAAATAACATCACTTTCACATACACCATAAAGATGTGAAATATGTTTATGTCCAGGATCTTCCTCTATTAAAGGTCGTGCCCACTCTTGTAGTCGTCCATCTTCTCCTATTGGGAAAGGAAGAAGCAATTTTTTTATATCTTCCGCTCTTTTTTGATACTGAGCATCAATATTTAATGTTTTACAAGCGTCTATAAAGTCGCCAAAAAAGCTGTGCATTACCTGCATATCAGCTGTTGGACCCATCGAAGATGAGGTGCGTACACCATTATCTAAAAATCTATTTTCAGGTGATGTTGAAGGACCTGTTACATAGTAACCCGTTTCTGGATCTTTTACTAAATAGTCAAAATAGAACTCTGCGGTCTCTTTCATTATAGGATAAAGTTTTTCACGAAGATAATCTTTATCAAGTGTGTAAAGATAGTGTTCCCACATCTGATGGCAAGCCCATGGAGATGTTAAAGTCCACATTCCGTGAGGTGGATTACCAACTAAACTTGTGTAAAACCATGGATCGGTTGCAAAATGGGCAACAAAACCATTACATCCATAGGTATTTCGAGCAGAGATACGTCCATTTGGTCGTAGCGAGTCAATCAAATTAAAATATGGTGTATGAAATTCTGAAAGATTTGCAATTTCGCATGGCCAGTAATTCATCGGAATATTTATATTTGTGTGGTAGTCGCCATCGTAAGATGGAATATACGAATTAACCCATTTTCCCCACAAGTTAATAGCTGTAGTTTCAGGACGAGAGGTGCTAATCATAATATAACGTCCAAAATGAAAATAGAGCGCAATCATACCAGGATCGCTAACTCCACCCATTCCCAATGCTTTTTGACGAATATCTGTCGGCATTGTTTGAGGCTCAGCAAAGCCGTGAAAATAGTTAGTTTCTCTTAAAGGTGTGTTTTTACTTGCTAAACTCATCTCTACTCTATCAAAATATTGTGAGTAGTCGGCAATATGTCGCTCTAAAATCGTCGAATAGCTACTTTTTGAAATATCATCTAGGCGTGAAGTGCACACCGTTGTTGGATTATCAGCTCTGTAGTCTGTTGCAGCGACAAGTTTTAACACCACCTCACTACAATTATTTACAAACATTCCGCCTTTACACATCTTAATTTCACCATCTTTGTTATCAGCAACAAGTTGAGCCTCATATTTCATATCTCCCCATTTTGAATCTAGCTCTGATGTTGCTACACCTTTCATTGATATGCTATTTTTACCTAACGCACTCACTTTGCCTCCTTTTCGATTTAGAGTCAGTTTGAAATTTAGAGATTTAGGTTTGTCGGCACTCAATTTTACAAAAATTGCTTGTTCTGGAGCACTACTAAATATTTCACGTGTATAGTTAACATCACCGATAGTGTATTTAATAGTGACAACTGCTCTTTCTAAATCCAATTCACGATAGTAGTTTGTTGCTTTTGCTGAATATTGTGGATATAAAAAATCAAGATTTAAGTCGCCGAGAGTTTGATAACAATTTAGACCTGTTTGCATAGTCATTCCCACCATTTTTTCGACAGCTAGCTTCTCCCCCTCAACATATTTACCCCCAAATAGAAGTCTACGTACCTCATCAAGATATGCCGCACCTCCCTCTTTTTCTCTGTTTATATCGCCTCTTCCACTCCAAAGTGTCTCTTCGTTAAGCTGAATTGTTTCGTTATAAACATCGCCTAAAGCAACGCCAAAAAGCGAACCATTGCCTACTGGCATTCCCTCAGTCCAATCCATAGCTGGATTTTCATACCATAATTTTAAGTCTTGAGCAAAAGAGTTTGCTGTTGTTAGTGATATTGCTAAGATTGCAGCAATACACCACTTTAATTTTGAAATTTTCATATTTTATTACTGTTTGTAGTTTTTAATTGGGTTTTTTGGTTCATTATGTGTAGGTAAATAGCCTTTCATTTGCTCTATAACCTCACTATATCGAGGTTTGTTTGCTAAGTTTATAAAATCTTTAGGGTCGTTTTTTTGGTCGTAAAGTTCGCACGAACCGTCAGGATACTCTATATATCGCCAACGATCGCTTCTTACACCATGACTATTTGGATTTAATGTTGTAACTACTGCCCTACCGCTTTTCTGAGTTGGATTTTCTAGTAAACTCACTACGCTCTCACCATCTAATTTCTGTCTATTTTCGGTTTCACTAAGCTCAACAAGTGTTGGGTATACATCCAGTAAACTAACAGGCTCAGCACACTCTTTGCCCTTGCCTCTTCCTTTTGGGTCGACCACAATAAAAGGTACACGTGTAGAAATTTCCCAAAGTGTGTATTTTTCCCAATGCTCTTTTTGACCCGTATGATAACCGTGGTCAGACCACAACACAATAATAGTATTATCGCTGTTAGGTCCATTTTCGAGCGCATCCAAAATTTGTCCAATCATATCGTCCATAAAGCTAATACAGGCATTATAGGCTCGTACTCCCTCTCTATATTTATTATTTTCTACCATCCACTTGTGCCAATCCAATTTTAATTTTACACTCTCACCCTTTGCAGTTTGAGGAACATCCATTAAGTCGTCCATTGGAGTTTCAGGCATTACAACCTCGTCGAGTGGGTGCATATCAAAATATTTTTGTGGTACATACCATGGGATATGTGGTTTGTATAGTCCAACTCCTAAAAATAGCGGTTTTTCATGTTGTTTTGATAGCTGCTCTTTGGCCCAGCTTACCAAACGACCATCGCCTGTCTGCTCATTTGTAATATCTTGTCCGTACCAATCAAAAAAGCCGTTATAGTGCTCAATATTGCCATTTGCGGGGAATTTTTCGGGCATTACCTCAGGGAAAAGTTGTTGAGTTTTTGATGGGAAATAGTCATCCCACGCCTCACCATCTAATAATCCTCCTAGTGATTTTTCTGTTAACGATGAACCGTGATAAAGTTTTCCTCCTCCAATAACTTTATATCCATTATTCCTAAAATGGTCAGGGATTGTAATCCAATCTTTTAAATTTGTACACTCTCTCCAATCTTGGGTATTTGTATATACACCCGAATTGCTTGGAGCCATACCGCTCATTATGCTTGCACGTGAAGGTCCAGAGGATGGTGCTGCGCAATGAGCATTTGTAAAGAGCATCCCTTTTTGGGCTAAACGCTCTAAATTAGGCGTATATACGCTATTTTCTCCTCCCATAATATGCGGAGAAGAGTTTAAATCATCTATTGCTATAAAAAGAATATTGGGCTTATCTCCTTTAGCAAATATTTCGGTTTGGTTTAATGCAATTACAGCAAATGAAACTGCAAATGCTATTTTTTTACTCTCTAATATCATTTTTTATTAAGTTTAAATTGGGCTAATGTAAGAGTAGTATGATGCCACCTCTTTGCCATCAGAAAGGGTGTAAGTACACTCAATCTTATGCTCACCTTCCGATAAATCGACCAAAAAGTTAGCCTCTTTATCGTTTGGATTAATCTTTTTTTCGATTTTTTTGTCGTCTATAGCTACGCTTACTTTAACTATATCCATAGCGACAATATCTTTCATTCTCTTTGTGTAAGAAAGATTGTTAAATATTTCATCAGGCACTTTGTGAGCCTCTACTACAGCTCCAAACGCTGCATCTGCCTCTTTTGGCCATCTTCGAAGCGAAATATTATATTTACCCTCACTCTCAACATCTATCATAGTCCATCCAGTAGCTGCTACTGCACCTCTTACGCTTCTTTGATTGTATTGAACTAATCCGTCAATTAAATTTTGGGAGGTAATTAATGTTTCATACTGTTTTTCGGGATTAATAACAAAGGGTGATATAGGCTCGGAGTTTTCAGATATTGACTCAAACCATTTATTGTACGATTCTGTGAGTTTAGCAACGATTTCACCTTTTTGGGCTGCTATATCTCTTTTTTGACTCGGGTCGCTGCTTAGGTCGTAAAGCTCTTTGCCAACTAATCGCCATTTATCTTGCATTACTGAAAAGTTGCGCCCTTTTTCCAACAATCCTAACCCTATATCCTCACCAAAACGACCTTGATGATGTACAAAAATAGTTCGCCCCTTTAGATTTTCGTCTCCCTCTCTCATCTCCTTAACTAATGAGGTGCCATCGAACTCTATATTATTACTATTTTCTATACCGCAAAGTTCCATAAGAGTTGGTAGGATATCTATATGCGAAGTTAATGCGTCGCTTTTGGTTCCACCGCTCAATTTTCCATCTTTCCAATAGAAAATAGAAGTTGCTCGATGTCCCCCCTCATAAGCTGAGCTTTTACGCCCTCTCATGCCTGCATTATATCCTTTTACTTCCCATCCATTACTGTCAGTGACACCATCCTTTTCAAAAGTTGCTCCTCCAGCAGTACCATTATCGGTAAGAACAACAATTATTGTATTGTCTGATAGTGATTTATCTTCCAAATGGCTGCGTAAAGCACCTAAATTTTCATCTACAGAGTTTATCATACCGTAAAATTCAGCTCTCTCTTTTCCAATATATTGCTCAGCATATTGAGTTGTCACTGCGTGAGGGGCATGAGCTGCATTGGTCGGAATATATATGAAAAATGGACGTTTGTCGCCATTATCTATAAACTTTTTTGCACCGTTAAACCACACATCTGTACAGTAACCTTCCTGTTTTTCAGCTATCCCGTTATGAAAATAGGTATCGTCATAATTGCAGTTATTCCAGTAGTCGGGAGTCTCACCTACTACCCCACCCCCATGTACAAGTGCCTCTTCAAAGCCTCTGTCTATTGCTCTAAAAGGATAATTTTCACCTAAGTGCCACTTTCCAAAGACGGCGGTACGGTAGCCATTTGATTTAAATATATCGGCAACTGTTGTCTCATTTCGTCTTAGGTGGTCACGACTTCCGTAGGTTAGCCAAACGCCAACTCTCGATGAGTAGCGTCCTGTCATAAGAGCTGAGCGTGTCGGTGCACTTGTTGGATCAACATGAAAGTCGGTAAATTCGATTCCATCTTCGACAAGTCGATCCATTTGTGGAGTTTGAATGTAAGGATTGCCATGAGCCGACATATCACCATATCCAGCATCGTCGATAAGAATCACAATTACGTTTGGTTTCGAATTTTGTGTAATATCTTTTTCATTACATGAACTTAATGAAGTAGCTAGAATAGTGCTAAAGATTATTTGTGGGTAAGTTTTAAAATTCATATAATATATATATTAAATTTGGGTGGTATAGGTTTTTGGTAGTTTTTACTCTTTTAGAACTAACTTTGCAAAGATAATAATTTATTTAATTGATTAATTATTTTGTTGTTAAATTTTAGGTTTTCTATTTTTTTCTTAAATATCTCAAGTGAATGAATATCGCCCCCTACAAATGAATACATTTCATTTTTCAGAAGATATTCGCTATTTATCTTTGACTGTTTTCCATAATATCCCGTTAATGATAAGATATTTAGCTGAAAAAGCACTCCCAAATCTTTTAGCTCCTTATATTGAGATTTATTCATGTACACATAACGCTCAGGATGAGCTAAAACAACAAAATACCCATTGCTAGCTATATCTTTAATTGTTGATATAAAGTTTATTGGCTCAGAAAAGTATGAGGTTTCTACAAGGATATAGTTGTCAAATAGCGTTAACATATCACCCTCATTAAGATGTTTTTCAAAATTGCTATCCAACATATATTCCGCAGCTAAATGTAGCTCAACACCTCCTTTATACTCTTTTTTGAATACTTCAAATTGATTTAATAGAAAATCCCTATTATTTTGCCTAAAATCCTCCATAATATGAGGTGTAAAAACAACTTTTTTAACTCCCAAACGCTCATAACTATCCAAAATTTTTAATGAATCTGATAGGTTTTGCACTCCGTCATCTACACTAGGGAGAATATGAGAGTGAAAATCGGTAAATCTATTAAAAAAATCGGTATTTTTCAAATATTTTTCTCTTTGAAAAAGAGTATTTATAAAATTTTTCAATATTTATATCTAATTAAGGGGAGTTCTAAATTCTGGATTTTGAGAGATTTTAGAAGTTCCCTAAGGTTGTTCTTACCAAAGAAAGACAAAAAAAATAAAAAGGGCAAATTTATGCAGTTAAATATCATTCTTTTAACAGCATAAATTGCCCTAAATTTAAGGAGATTTTAAAAGTTCCCTAAAACTATTTAGTTAAATCAAAACCTAGCATTGCACCATCATAACCAGAGATAAGTGAGCTAACAGTTGATAGAGTGCTATTGTTGCTGATAGAGGCAATTTTACTAACAAATGTTAGAAGTTTATCAGCTTCAAAAAGAAGTGAAAGTGTACTTCCAGAAAGAGCTACATTTGCACTCATACTACCTAGATTTACGGTGTTTAAAGCACTATAGCTTAGTGTTACTGTGCTATTTGCTGAATCAAGAGAGTAGGTGCCTTCAAAAGATTTAGTTTTGTAAGTACAAGCAAATGTTCCATCTGAATTAAAAGTAAAAGAGAACATATTTGCTGTAATTCCCACTTTCGAGAAAACATCTGCAAGTTTTGACTCTACTTGCGAAGTGGCAAGTGTGCCAGCTGCCGACTCTAAAACGTTGTCGCTCTCAAGTGTAACCGCCACATTTGAGTAGTTCCAAGTACCAGTAATGTCAGATACTGTAGAGGTAACACCTGTAACAGTACTTACCACTGACGATACAGTTGATACTACACTTGAAGATGTAATTTTGTCAAGAAAAGATTGAGCTTTTACGTTTGCACATATAAATAGTACAAACATTGTTGATAGAATGGTGATTTTTTTAAACATAGTTATATTTTTTAGGTTTAGAGATAAAAGAGAGAACAATCATCTTTTTTGCTCCAATTAGTTAATAATCTCTATTTTCAAAAACAAAATTATATATAAAATATTTGTTTCGCAAATTTCTTACCATTAAACATTAAAAAAATAGACGAAAGCGGTAGTTTTATCTACCAACTCCACTATATTTTATTCTAAATCTAAATCTAAAACCTCAAAATATAAATCGAACAAAACCAATTATTAGAACTTCCCTTTATAAGTTTCCACTAAAAGTTAGATGGAGTTTTCTTAAAAATGACAAAAAAAGATAGATGAAAACAGCCCGTTAATCTAGTAAATTGCCCCCTTAGTATATTAAGTTTTTCTATTTTTCACCTACTAACTATTTTTGAGCAAAGATAAAAAGGAACATTTAAAATATATAATATATGAAAAAAACAAAATTAAGGGGAGTCGCTGCGCTGCTTTTAGTCTGTCTAATCTCAATGAGTGATTATGGCTATGCACAGTCGACTATCGATTCACTATCTATGAGTTTAGAAGAGTGTTTGGATTATGCTAAAGAAAATAGTATAACCCTACAGAAAGCAAAATTGCAGATTGCAAACAGTGAGCAAGACCAAGTTAGTGCAAAGGGAGCATTTCTACCAACAGTTTCGGGCTATGTAAGTCAAAGTTTCAACTCCAATCCAATGAACACCGATATAGATGCTACAAAAAGTAGTTATAGTGGTAGTTATGGAGTAGATTTATCGCTTTCGCTTTATAGTGGTGGAAAAAATCGTGCTCTTCTACAGCAGAGTAATGTTAGCTATGAGGCATCTAATTTGGAGTTAGAAGAGTTTGAAAATTCGATTGAAGTTTCGGTTACTGAGCTTTATATTGAGATTCTTTATGCCATGGAGCAGATAGATGTAGCAGAGTCTACACTAGAAATTAGTGAAAGAACTTTAGCTAGAGGTCAGGCATTTTTTGATGCAGGGAGTTTGAATAGTGCAGAGCTTGCGCAGCTAGAGAGTTCGGTTGCTACCTACAAATATAATCTTGTAGTTGCTCAAACACAGCTTAGCAACCTATATGTTGCTTTAAAACACCTACTAGAAATTTCGCAAGATTTGGTGTTAACAATCAAAGAACCTACAATTTCGGATGAACTACTCTCATCATACATTGCGCCAATGTCGGATATTTACAATGAAGCATTAGTTTCTCGTCCTGAGATAAAATATAACGCTTTAATGATTGAATCTGCTGAGTTTGACCTTACAATTGCAAAAGCAGGTTATCTTCCAACACTAAATCTATCAGCTGGTGCTGGTCTTAATCACAATAGTTACAGTGACTTCGCATTTAGTAGTCAGCTTCGCAACAACTTTAACGCTTCGCTTGGGCTATCTCTTTCAATTCCAATTTTTAATGGTTTCAAAACACGTAGCTCTGTTGCTAAGGCACAAAACTATATAACAAGCGCAAATTTAGATTTAACACAAGCTCAGAAAGATTTATATCAAACAATCGAAACTTTATATAACAACGTTCAAACCTCACAGGCGATGTATACAGTCTCTGCTTATCAATTAGAGGCACTCGAAAAGAGTTTGGATTTAATTACACAGCAGTATGAGGTTGGCATGAAAACAACACTTGAACTTCTTACCGAGCAAGATAACTACAATCAGTCCTCACAAGATTATCTAACAAATAAATATAAGTTAATTCTTAATAAAGCACTTCTTAACTATTATAAATCAGACGTAATAAAACTTTAAAGATATGAAAAAAAGAGCAGTTGTAATTTCTACTGTAGCAGTAGCACTTATAGGAGCAGGAGTATATTTCTTTTTACCAAAAAAAGAGGTGTCAACTGAATCAAGATGGATTACATCGACAGTATCAAAACAACATATAGTACAGAGCATTACCGCTACAGGTACTATTGAACCAGTTACACTTGTAGATGTCGGTACACAGGTATCAGGTATTTTAACAAATCTGTATGTTGACTATAATAGTGTTGTAAAAAAAGGGCAAATAATCGCTGAGCTAGATAAAAGTACACTTCTTCTAACTCGAAATAGCAAGAAAAACAATGTCGATGTTGCAAAAAGCAAATACGACTTCGAGATTGCAAACTATTCTCGTATCAAAACTTTGCACGAAAAAAGTTTGATTGCCGATAGCGACTACGAACAGGCCGTTTATGATTTTGAAACAGCTAGAAACAACTATGAGATTGCTAAAAACGACCTTGAAAATGCAGAAACCAACTTAGGATATGCAACTATCTACTCTCCTATCGATGGTGTTGTGCTTACAAGAAGCGTTGAAGAGGGTCAAACAGTAGCTTCGAGCTTCAGTACTCCAACACTCTTCACGGTTGCTGCCGATTTAAGTGATATGAGGGTAATTGTCGATGTAGATGAAGCTGATATAGGAAATGTTAGAGAGGGACAAACTGCAAGTTTTTCGGTAGATGCGTTCCCATTAGATACTTTTGAGGGTATAGTTACTCAAGTTCGTCAAGAGGGTATAGAAGAGAGCAACGTTATCACTTATGAGGTTGTAATCTCTGCTGCAAATCCTGATTTAAAACTCAAACCAGGTCTTACAGCAAATGTCGAAATTTTCGTACTTGATGTTGAGTGTGAAAACACAGTTCCAGTTGCAGCTCTTTCGTTTACACCTCCGACTCCTCCAGATGCTAAAGAGATGCCAGAGAGAAACGCTGCGGCTTCAAAAGGTTCGACTGTTTGGGTTGAAAATGGTGAAAGAATCGAACCTCGTAGTGTAACAGTAGGTGTAAGCAACGGTATTACAACAGAGGTAACAGGCGTATCAAACGGTGAAAAGGTGGTTACAGGTATGGAGACAACCAATATTGGTAGACCAAAAGAGGGTGCAGGCGAAACATCTGAAAATCCATTCCTACCAACACCTCCAGGACGTAAATAGTATGAGAGTTCTATTAATTCTCCTATAAATGCAAATAAAAACTTTATAAATTAAAATCAGGGAATTATTAGAAATTCCCTTAAAATTATGGGAAAGACAGTAATAGAGTTAAATAAGGTGAAACGACATTTTCAAATCGGAGAAGAGACCGTAAAAGCTCTTCGAGGAGTGTCGTTTAGTATAACAGAGGGTGAATTTGTCACCATTATGGGTACTTCGGGTAGTGGAAAGAGTACGCTACTAAATATTCTAGGTTGTCTGGATAAACCAACATCTGGAGAATATTTTTTGGATGGCGTTTCGGCTGCTAGAATGAGTAAAAATCAGAGTGCTACGCTAAGAAATCAGAAGATTGGGTTTATTTTTCAAAACTATAATCTACTTGCCAAAACTACTGCTGTAGCCAATGTTGAGCTACCACTTCTCTACACCTCAGGAGTGTCGGCATCAGAGCGTGAAAAGAGAGCAATTGCAGCCTTAAAGGCTGTAGGTCTTGGCGATAGGCTTTATCATAAGAGCAATCAGATGAGTGGTGGACAGATGCAGCGTGTTGCTATCGCAAGAGCACTTGTCAATAACCCTGCGGTTATTCTTGCCGATGAGGCTACTGGTAATCTCGATACACGTACTTCATTCGAGATATTAGTATTGCTTCAAAAGCTCCATAGCGAGGGTCGTACAATTATATTTGTTACTCACAACCCTGAAATGGCAGAATTTGCTAGTAGGAATATAGTTCTTCGTGATGGTATGATTAAAACCGATACATACAACCCCACAATTAGTAGTGCAAGCGAGGCTTTGGCTGCTCTACCTATTGTAGAAGATTAATAAGGAGAAAAATTATGAATATTTCAAATTTATCGATAATAGCAGTAAAGGCTCTAGGAAATAATAAAATGAGAGCATTCCTTACAATGCTTGGTATTATTATTGGCGTAGCTTCGGTAATTACTATGCTGGCTATTGGGCAAGGGTCAAAAGCTAGTATAAATGCTCAAATTACCGAGATGGGTTCTAATATGATTATGATTCAACCTGGAGAGGATACCAGAGGAGGCGTGACACGTGATGCCTCATCTATGCAGACTCTAAAGATTGAGGATTACAACTCTCTTCTCACCTTAAACGACCACTTAGCAGCTGTAAGTCCTGTAGTTTCGTCGTCGGGACAATATATCTACGGTGCAAACAACTATCCATCTACAATTACAGGCGTTACATCCGACTATCTCGAAATTCGTCAACTAAAACTCCAAACGGGAACTATGTTTACGGATATGGATATTGTAACATCAGCAAAAGTGTGTGTTATAGGTAAAACAATCCAAGAAAACCTATTTCCAGATGGCGAAGATCCCGTAGGAAAAATCGTAAGGTTTAAGAAGATTCCATTTCGTATAATTGGCGTATTGGAAGAAAAAGGTTACAATACAATGGGTATGGACCAAGATGCTATTGTGCTTGCTCCCTACACCTCAATTATGAAGCGTGTGCTTGCTGTAACCTATTTAAGTCAGATATATGCAAGTGCAGTAGATGAAAATATGACCGATGAAGCTATAGAGCAGATAACTTCGGTACTTCGTGCTAATCATAAGCTACTTGACCACGAAAACGACGATTTTAGTATCCGTTCACAACAAGAGCTTGCAACAATGCTAAACTCTACTAGTGGTTTGATGACTACCCTACTTGCTTGTATTGCCTCTATTTCGCTTATTGTGGGTGGTATCGGAATTATGAATATAATGTATGTTTCGGTTACTGAACGCACAAAAGAGATTGGTCTTAGAATGTCGGTAGGAGGTCGTGGAGTAGATATTTTAGCACAATTTCTTATAGAAGCGATTATTATCAGTATCTCTGGTGGTATTATAGGAGTATTATTTGGATGTGTTGCAGCATGGGCAGTTAAGTATTTTGCTTCGTGGCCTATTCAGATAGAGAGCTGGACTATACTTCTTTCGTTTGCAGTATGTAGCATTACAGGGGTGTTCTTTGGATGGTATCCAGCTAAAAAAGCTGCTGCATTAAATCCGATTGATGCGATTAGATACGAATAAAATACGCCAATAAAGGGCATGTGAAATCTTTATTCGCATTTTGCGAGCGGAGCGAAGCCGTGAGCGAAAATGAACGATTTTAATTTCAAACCTTTATTCGCATAAAATGTTTATCTTTGTACCTATGAAGATTAATATATTAAAAAACAAATACAAATTACTCACACTCCAGCTAATTGGTTGGGGTGTGATTTTAGGCATATCTATTTTTTGGGGTGTTTCGTCAAAGAGCGATCCTTTCGACTCGTTTGGTATTTTAATGCTTTTCACCTCTATTTTGGTCTTATTGCTTATATATCTGTTGAACTACACGATATTTATACCAAAATATCTATTTCAAAATAGACGACGTAGATTTTTTATTGCAAATCTGCTTTTAATTGCAGTTTTACTTGTATTTTCATATATATGGAATGAGAGCAACATTATGGAGGCTCTTCGTCCTGTGAATATGCCTAAGAAAAGAGGCTCAGATTTAATGTTTTTGATGCGAGATTCTATCAACTACATATTGATGATAGGGCTAGTTACTGCTCTACGTCTTGCTGAGCGGTTAGAAGAGAGTGAACAAGCTTTAAAAGAGGCTGAAAGTGCACGTATTAAGGCTGAACTTGCAAATTTAAAGAGTCAAATCAATCCTCATTTTCTGCTAAATACGCTAAATAATATCTATGCCCTTACAGCAATAGATACAGATAAGGCACAAAAGACAATTAAGGAGCTTAGCAATCTACTACGTTATATTTTGTACGATAATCAGAACGAAACTGTACTTCTAAAAGGCGAAGCCGATTTTCTAAAGACCTATATAGAACTAATGAGTATTCGACTTCCAAGAAAAGTAGAGGTAACTACCGATTTTCGTGTCTCGCCTAAAAGTACGACTCTAATAGCTCCATTGATTTTTATTTCACTAATAGAAAACGCTTTTAAACATAGTGTAAGTGCTAATGGCGAAGGGTTTATCGAGATATTTTTTGAGGATAGAACTGATACAAACGAAGTTGTACTACTAATAAAAAATAGTAATCACGCCAAACAATCCCAAGATAAAAGCGGACATGGAATTGGGTTAGAACAGGTAAAACGTCGATTAGAACTACTCTACCCTAACAGACACACATGGGAAGTAATTAACGATAAAGAGTATTACAGTAGCAGTTTAACCATAAAAATATAGTAGTTTATGAAATTAAAGACAATAGTAATTGACGACGAGCCTTTCGCTTCACAATTAATCGAAAGTTATGTTCTTAAAACTCCTTTTTTAGAGCATATTGCCACCTTTTCTACAGCAATTGAAGCAATTAGTAGTAATGAGTTAAAAAGTGCAGATTTGCTATTTTTAGATATTCAAATGCCAAATTTGACAGGATTGGAGTTTAGTCGAATGATTGAGGGCGATACTCGAATTATATTTACTACAGCCTTTAATGAATATGCACTTGATGGTTATAAGGTCAATGCCTTAGACTACCTATTGAAGCCTATATCTTATGTCGATTTTTTGGAAGCAGCTCAAAAAGCTGCCTCTTGGTTTGATATAAAAAATAGAGCTGAGCATAATGATTCTACACCTTCAAATAGTAGTGATACATCTACTGCAATAGAATCTATATATGTAAAATCGGAATATAAACTACTTAGAATAGAACTTTCTGATTTGCTATATGTTGAGGGGCTAAAAGATTATGTAAAATTTTACACTGAAAGTTCTTCAAAGCCAATTCTTTCGCTTATGAACCTAAAAAAGGCTGAAGATATTCTACCGAGCGACCAATTTATTCGTGTACATCGTTCGTATATCGTAAGAAAAGACAAAATAAGGGTTATAGAGCGCAACCAAATTATTTTTGATAAGGTAAGAATCCCTATAGGCGAAAGCTACAAATCACAACTTGGAGAGTATTTAAAATTACGCTCTATATAGAAAAATTGGCGGTTTTAATAGAAAGCTATTCCGTTATATAGCTTAATAAGCTATATTCGTATGCTTTTTAATTGGGAGAACATAATAATAGAAACCCAAAGCTCATCTTTGATAATATCCTTAATGTCAAATTTATTTTTGATATTAAGGATATTATTTTGAAAATCTTTTAAAATTTACTAATATGAAAAACGTAAGAAATCTAATTCAAGTTTTAGCAATCCTATTTGTTACTCTATTCTCAATGGAAACTGTATCTGCCCAAGGTGGTGGTATGGGCGGCGGCATGGGTGGCGGCGGCGGAATGGGAGGAGGCATGGGCGGTGGCGGCATGCAAGGTGGTGGAATGCCAATGCAGATGAAAGCTGCCGATCCTATTGCATCTTTGGGCTTGTTCCTTTTCGAATATGATGAAGTTGTAAAGAAATGTAAAGTAAAATCTGACGAAAGAAAAGGTAGTGTCAGAGCATTTATTGCTCTTTACCAACAAGAGTACGATAAAATCTTCTTTGAGTATGCTCTTCAATTAGATTCAATTAAAAATGCAGATCCTGCTGAGCGTGGTAGAGGTGGACAGATGCAAGGTGGTAAACCGGAAGGTGGAAGCGAGGGAATGCCTCAAGGAGAAAGACCTCAAATGGGCGAAGGTGAAATGCCTCCAATCCCTGTAGAACGTCAAATTGCGATGAGAACTGAGATGATGCATAAAAATCTAAATGATAAAATGAATGAGACGCTTACAGAGAAAGAGTGTAAACGTTGGAAATCATATTATAAGGATTTATGCGAGGATAACTCTTATGGCACAGTACGCCGACCTCAAATGAGCCAATCGTCTATGGGCGGTGGCATGGGAGGTGGAAGACAAGGCGGCGGCGGTATGGGAGGCGGCATGGGCGGCTTCTAATTCTTACACCATGATGATAGCTGCATTTTAGGGAACTTCTAAAGCAGCTATCACAATGAGATTTAATCTCTTGCATTATTTAAAGAGAACTTCTAAAAATCGAATAAAACCAATTGTTAGAACTCCCCTAAACAGACTAGGAAAACCGATACCAATACAAAACCCCAAAAATTTTTATTTTACCCCTATTTATGAAAAAATTAATTTTTTATTTTGTGCTTTTAGCTATCTCGTGTAATAAAATCTCTGATGATATTAGTAGTGAAATAGATAGTTCGAATTACCTTTTAATAAACGGTGATACTTGTGTTGTTGATTTAACTAAAAGTGCAACCTATTATCCTGTTTCTCTCTCAACTGATGCTATCAATAGTGTTGCAGCTCAGATAGATTCTGATTATTCAATTAGTTTCAATGGAGTCTCGCTTAGTAATGGAGTGAGCCAATCATTTGAACTAGACAATATTGTTGCAAATAGTAAACTTCAGATAGTAATCTCTAATAACAATAGTGGCTCATCGTTTACATCTTATTTAAGTGTATACCCAAGTGATATTGATTTAGGTACTATGACTATCAACAATCCTGAGGCAGGATATTATTATTACACCTACAACAATTATGTTACAAAACTTGATACAGAGGGCAATCTAATCTACTATAGATATGCCGACGATCCTCACAGCTTCAACCGCACAGAGGTAAATGGTCAGGTATACTACTCATTTTTAGAAAAAACAGATAGTGTAGATTCTACTACAATGAACATTGCCGATTATACTCAAATGAAAGCAGTGATAATGGACGAAAATTACCAAGTGATTGATAGAGTTAATTCAATTATTGGTAACGGAACAATATCCGATGGAATTGCTCTTGATAATCACAGTTTTACTTTAATAGATAAAGGACACTATTTAATTTCGGGTTATGTTCCAACGCAAGTTTACGATATTCCCGATGATGTAGATCATGCCGATAGCGTAAATATCGTTGAAGCTGTTGTTCAAGAGATTAAAGATGGTAGTTTGATTTTCCAATGGCGTAGTAGCAACTATACTGAACTATACGCTCTTAACAGCTCTTCAAGCTTCACCACATCAAATGGTAGTTATGTAGATTATCTACACTGTAATTGTGCTACAATAGACGAAACAGACGGAAATCTTCTTTTATCGCTAAATAAATTAAATGCAGTTGTAAAAGTTGATAGAGCTAGTGGTACAGGCGATATTATTTGGATATTAGGAGGTAGTGGCGATATGTTTTCACTCTCAGATGTGCAGATATTCTATCGACAACACGACATAAACTTTACGGAAGATGGTTCGATTACTCTATTTAACAACAATTATCTCTCAGGTGATGAAACAATCGTGTCGGAGGTAATGAAGTTTAATTTGGATGAAAATAATCTTAAAGTAAATAGCTTTGAGTGTTATAGCTGTCCAACAACTGCTATTGACGAGGGAGCAGCTCAAGAGCTTTCGGCAACTGGTCATTATGTAGTCTCTTGGGGACGAACAACATCTGGATATGATCTATTTGGAGAGGTCGATTTTGTTAATGGCACTACCCTATTTTCTATTACTAAAACAACTTTTCTTGATAATAGTTATAAGGTTTATAAATACGACAAATAGATTTATAAAATCTTCAAAATCATTTTTGGCTGAGTCTAATCTACATATTTTGTAGGTTAGACTTTTTAGTTTTATTCAAATGGTTAGTGTAAATTAAGTAGGGTAAAATAATTATTGGTGTATTTTTAATAGTGCTATTGGAGATGAGATTTTTTGCTATTAAATCGAAAATATAGTGGTTCTATATTGAGATTTAATAGTGAAAAATATCGCTCCAAGAGTGCTATTAAGAATATGGCAATAATTGTTTTACACTACTTATTACCAAATTAGTCCAATTTTTTTTGAATTTTAAATTACATTAACTACATTTGCATAAAATAAAAAAGTCATTTTACAAATATTCAAACAAACCAAATTTGAGATATTAACCTAAGATAAATTCTAAAATCAATACCCCCTTATGAATAAAAAATTTACTACAATTTTATCAGCAATTGGGCTTTCAATAGCCACTCTACCTCTGTTTGCTCAAATGAGCAGTAATCCTGTGTTCCCTGGCGACTTTAGCGACCCGGGGGTCTTTCGTGTTGGCGATGACTATTACGCTGTTCGCTCCACTTTTGGTTGGCAACCTGGACTTCATATTATCCACTCAAAAGATTTGATTAACTGGGAGTATATTGGTCACGCTTTTGATGGTGATAATGAGGTTGAAATCCCTACAGGTGAGGTTTTTGGAGGAATTTGGGGTTCAGATATGGTATACAATCCTAATACCAAAAAATTTATGGTATATGCCCCAATCTACTCAAATCCCAAAACTAAAGCTATCTATGTATTTACCTCCGACACTCCAGAGGGCCCTTATAGCAAAGGTGTAAAAATATTGGATCAAGATATCGACCCAGGGATTTTTATAGATGACGACAATTTTATCTATCTAAGTTCAAAGGCAAGTATGATTTACAAACTTACCCCTGATGGATTAAAAATTGAAGAAGAGGTAAGTAGAGTTGGTTCTAACGATGGTAAAGCGTTTGGCGAGGGAGCTGAGATTGTTAAGAAAAATGGATATTACTACTACACCTGTTCAGAGGGTGGTACGCTTCCTTATGAGCACCACAAAGTGTTAAGTTTTCGTTCAAAATCGCTGAAAGGTCCATGGGAGCCAGACCCAACCAACCCAGTTAAATATTCGCCTCATACTGAGCGAGCTGCAATTCAAGGTCCTGGACATGGAGAGCTAATTCATACTCAAAACGGTGAGTGGTATATGACCTACCACACCTATGAACTAAACTACGCCACTTTAGCACGTCAAATGTGTTTAGAGCCTGTTATTTGGACTTCGGATGGTTGGTGGCGACCAAAATATGGCAAAATTCCACCTGTAGAGTTCGAAACTCCTAATCTTCCAAAATCGGATATTCGACTAAACCAATCTGACTCTTTTGATGGTGCCTCGAAATTGGCTCCTCAATGGTTTTTTCACACAAAACCCGATTATAGTGGCGTGGCTTGGTCACTAACAGATAATAAAAATAGTCTACGAATTAAAAACTATAGCGGTGATAGAGATATGACTCAAACTCTTGAGCGTTTTATGCTTCAAAGCATCGTAGGAAAAGATTTTGAACTATCTACAAAGCTATCTTTTGCATCAAAAAATGAGGGCGAAATGGCAGGGCTTCTACTCTACACAAATATGGAAAATTTTGTTCAGTATGGTCTTACAACTATTAATGGTGAGCGTATGTTGCAGGTGAAACTAAAATATGGTGCTTTCGATAAGTTTAAGGGTGTTTGCAAACCAAATTCAGGAAAATATCTATCTGTTGCAACTCTTCCTTATGATGGAGATAATGTATATTTAAAACTAAAAGTTGTAAATCCAGAGAGTGCATATTTCCAATATAGCAAGGATGGTAAAAATTGGGAAGATATGGGAAATACCGAAATTTTCTTTGGTCGTGGAGGTATGCCCGATTTAGGATGGCAACACACCTTCTGGACTGGTGCTACTCAAGGGCTTTTTATCGACTCTCAAAGTGCTCAAACAAGTGGAGGATATGCTGATTTTGAGTATTTTAATGCTGTTCGATAACTTGAGTGAACTTCTAAAATCCAGAACTCCCCTTGACTGTTAAACTACTAACCTAATACATATATAAAATATGAGCAAATTAAATAAATTTTTAAAACTATCTATTACACTATACCTGTTGTCGACAACCTTTACAATTTTTGCATCAAGTGTAAAATCGATAGAAACAGGATATACTATCTTAAACGTTAGAAATGCCAAGATTGATGGCGAAGATATGATAGTTGCAGGTAGTTATGAAGGTAAAGTTTTCTGTTACGACTACTTAGGTAATTTAAAATGGGAGAACTCGCTCTCAGGTTTTCTAAACAGCGATATTTATTGTGCCGATTTAGATGGCGATGGTAGCGATGAGATATTAACAGCAAATGCCGATGGAAACATCTACTGTCTTAGCGAAAATGGCAAACTTTTATGGAAATTTCGTAAAAATGATGCCCCTATGTCGTCGGTATGCGTTATTCATAAAGATAATAAACCTTATGTTGCTTGTGGAGGTTATGACAACTACCTATATTATTTAGATACAAAGGGAAATGAGCTGTCAAAGGTGTTTTCAAACAGCTACTCTAAAGATGTTAGTTGGGGTACAGATGCACCCGAAAAATATCACCATATCGTAAATATCATACGCCCCGTAACCCTATCTAATGGCGATGAGATTTTAGCACTTCATGGTGCGATTCATAGTATGGCAGGTACAGGTACGCTATATCTTTTTGAACCTTTAGCTTCAAAGCCTTACAAAACCATAACTCCCCAAAAAACTTGCGCTCTAGGCTCTATGACTGCAATAGATTCAAGAGATGGAGAGGGTGCAAAAATCTTAATGGGTACAACCTCAATGCGTGCAAACTCTGGATTGTGGGAGGTAGATATTGAAAATGATACTCAAAGTAGCTACTATGCAACTGTAGATGGTAGAGGAAGAGTCGATAGTTTTGGCTACCGTTTAGGGCTTGGTTTTACAGTAAACGATGGCGGAGAGGATAAAACAGCCTATCTATTTGGTCGTCAATTGCTAATAATGAGTGGTGAGCATAATGCTCAGATACTCTCTTCTAAATATTCATTTTATGATGCAGTAAAAGACCCAACAGATACCAAATTAATTTTGGCAAGTGAACAAAGTGGAGGTAGTTCAATTCATATTATCGACACAAAAGATAGTGAGTGGAAGAGAGGTTTTGAAAATATTGAACCTAAAGGTAAATTAGCTACAATTTTAGCAAATTCTGACAAAATTAAAGAGCAAATTGAGCTGTTTAAACTTCCAGAGTGGGAAAATATCGACAGCCGCCCAAAGGTCTATTTCCTATCGGATAAAGGTGGGAATCCTTTTATGAGAAAAACAGTAGAAAATATACATAACAACTATCCATCACCAATATTTCTAAATAATGTATGGATTGGCGATGCTATGCGTCCAGACTCATGGCAACGTGACACTATGAGCAATCAGTTTTTCCGTAATCGTCGTGACGACCGTTTAAAATATAGCCTAACAAAAGAGAATCTACTAAGTCGTGTTAAACCACAATTTGAAGGTGACTCAAAAGGGCTTGCAATGTGGGGTGGACACGGTAACGACCCTTACTACTTTAGTCCAGAGGCTACAAAAGAGATATACAACTTTACTGGCGATAATCAAAAAACAGTACTTCTATTTCCTGAGGTTGAGGGACGTGGTGCAGATGTAGCATGGCTTATGGAAAATATGCTCTACCCTCTTGCTAAACATGCTAGAGAGCACAACGGTATGTTGTTTATCCGTTCAAAAAATATTTTTTGGCTTGGTAATATCTACGAAGAGCATTGGAATAGATTAATCTCAGGTGAATTTGCAGATGTATTTATCCCATCTATGGAAGAGACTTCGGATAAGACTATGGAGCTAAGCCTTGCTGGACGTTTAGGCGTGTGGTGTGCTGGTAGTACCGATATCTGGGGAAGTCGCTGTGCACGTGACAATACTAGCTACAATCGCCTACGTGAACACTCTCATCAGATGATACCAAACCACTTTTTGCGAAATATGATTTACCAAATCTCTTACGGTGCTCAATATCTCGACAATTTTGCTGTAAATCAAGAGTATATGAGCACACTTTGGGAGCTTATTGCAAAGGGTATCTTATATGTTCCAAAACGTGAGGAGATAGTAAGTTTTAACCCTGTCCATCTATCAATAGTTCACCCTAAAGAGGAGTATTTAAACGATGGAAATGAGGTAAAATGGGTTACAAAATTTGATGAACAAAAAAGTAAAGAGCCGAGAGTATTTAGTCGCATGAATGGTAGTTGGCCCGCTGCTCCAATCACCGATTACGACTTCTCAAACTATGCTGCTGGCACAAAAGAGCGTAGACTCGATTTTATCTCTTCTTATAATAATGGTATGGTGCTAATTACACCTCCTTACGATGAATCTGCGCCTCGTGGCACACTAGAATCACACCTACATCCTATTTATAAAGGCAAAACAGTTGAGTATTTTACCGATGGTATTGATTACTACTCTGATAAAGAGATGACAAAGTCGTTTAAAGCTGATAAATACTACACAACTGTTGAGAGTGCAATTCAAAAAGGTAGTAAAATGATGCCGCTAACTGTTAAAGGTGAGGTTGGTTGGGTTGCTGCACAATCAGCTCCTACACATTTAAGAGTTACTTTAATAGATGGTGGGTATTTAAATCCATCTAAAAAAGAGGCTACAATTGTTATTGGCTCTGCAAAAGTAAAATCTATTACTGACCTTATTACTGGTGAAAAATTGAAAATTTCGGGTGGTGAATGTAAGGTTACTGTAGATTGCGGTCACTATATGTTTTTGGATGTTGAGCTGTCTGAGACTTTAAAATAGTTTTAGCCCCCCCTTTTAAAATTTCTTTACTAATAATGCGTATTCATTTTTTTTGGGTACGCATTTTTTTGCGAAAAAAATATGTATCTTTACACTTCAAAAAAAATCGAAGTGGATAAACAAAAATTCAATAACTATTACCTGCTAATAGATTGTAACAATTTTTTCGTCTCGTGTGAGAGGGTGTTTCGTCCTGATTTAAAAGGACGAGCGGTCGTTGTGCTCTCCTCTAACGATGGTTGTATTATTGCTCGCAGTAATGAGGCTAAAGCGTTGGGAATAGCTATGGGTGAGCCGCTTTTTAAGGTTCGGGATATTATAAGACGTAATAAAGTCGAGATTTTTTCATCAAATCATACCCTTTATGGCGATTTTTCTCGTCGTGTAATGTCGCTTCTTCGCTCGGTAGCTCCTGCTATTGAGGTATATTCTATTGATGAGGCATTTGCTGATATGAGAGGAGTAAAAGATGATTTTGATATTGTAGAGTACGCAAAAAATGTAATAAAACTTATAGATAAAGGGTGTGGAATACCCGTTTCAATAGGTATTGCACCTACCAAAACTCTTGCAAAACTTGCCTCACGAATGGTAAAAAAGGGGATTATGGGAGGCGATGGAGTTTGTCTATTAAAAGAGCAAAACGATATTGAATTTGCACTGCGCAGCTCCGAAATTGGCGATATTTGGGGTATTGGGCGCAAAAGTGTGGTGCATCTGCGTAGGAATGGCATTGAAACAGCACTCGATTTTGCTCGTACTAGCTCTTCGTGGATTCATAAGACCATGACTATACGTGCTCTCCGCACTTGGAGGGAGTTAAACTCTATTGAGTCAATCGAATTTCTATATGACGCTGAAAATGAGCAGCAATCTATTATGGTTTCTCGCTCATTTACACGTGAAATAGCCGATTTTGAGTCGCTTTCAGCAGCATTGGCCAATTTTATCACCTCTGCAACCGACAAGCTACGAAAACAACACTCTGCTACAAAACAAATTTCTGTTATTGCTCAAACCAATCGCTTTTCAAAATCACAAACAAACTATAGCGAAAGTAGAATCTACGTTTTCGACACGCCTACCGACTCTGTAACTGAGTTAATTGAAGTTGGAGTCAAAATTTTAAAGAGCATTTATCGAGAGGGGGTTGGGTACAAAAAAACAGGCGTAATATTCTCTAGTTTAGTCGATAAAAGCAAAGTTTTACCCTCACTTTTTGATAATATCGACCGCTCACGACAAACCCAAATCATGAACGTACTCGACACTATCAACTCTCGTCATGGAAAAGGAACTTTAGTGTCAGCTCGTCGTAGTTTTGAAAAATTGCCTGTCTCTGGCGATAAAGTTTCACCATGTTATACTACAGTTTGGAGTGATATTTTGGTTGTTAAATAGGGAAATTTTTACCATAAATATAAAGAGGGTGACCCAAAAGTAAAGAAATTTACTTAAAATTACACAATCCAGACCAATACCCCCACTCAAAACGTTTGTAAGCAGGGGTATTGGTCTGGATTTTTGATTGTGGGTCACCCACTTATAAATTTCCACGAAAGTTAATTAGATGCTAATTATTTTTTATTTAACAACCCAACATCCAATACTCCCCCTTTAACAGGTCGGTTTGCGATTACAGATATTGTGTGTTTTCCAGCTTTTAAAGCTCCAAAACGCTCGAAAATAGGTATTAGGCGATAATCTTCGCTTCCCTCTTCAATTGTCAAAACTGCCACTCCATCTATAGCGATAGTTATTCGTCCATTATTGGCAGTCGACATTGTTGCGCTCTGACGAAGATAGATATATGGATCGCTACAATCTGAATTTACAGTAAAATCTTTGGTTAGATACACCATACCTCCTTGCCAATTACCTTGAGTGGTTTTTGAAGCTGTCGAAAGAGGTAGTTTTATAGTAGCCCAGCTGTTTGTCGACTTCCATTCATCCGAATTTAAATCAAATTTTGAGTTTATTGCCTCACCTGGAACACCTGTACCAAGATTAATTTTGGTAGCTCCAGCCTCATCATTGAATTTTACGCTCCAAGATGAACCACTTTCAACCAAAGCATTAAATTTTGTGCTTTTATTAGGATCTGGAACATAACTCCAAACAGCCTCTTCTTTATACTGCTTGCCATCTTTTGTAGCTGTAACAACCACTCTATTTTCTCCCTCGGATAGTATAATATCTGACCAACGATAGATAGAATATTTCGAATTTTTGATTGTTCCATAATCTACACCATTAACTGAAAGAGTAGCCTCGCCAAGGTTTGAGTATACTGTTACCTCTGCACAGTCGGTAAGGCGAACATCAAATTTTTTGTAAGCCAAGTGGAAAACTGGGCAATCTTTTCGCCAGTTTGCTTTGTAGAAGTAGTAAGCATCTTTCGGTTC
Source organism: Rikenellaceae bacterium (assembly GCA_044433365.1). Classification (GTDB taxonomy): domain Bacteria; phylum Bacteroidota; class Bacteroidia; order Bacteroidales; family Rikenellaceae; genus CAMQVM01. The sequence goes on along the minus strand of JAWXTR010000015.1, from coordinate 4,930 downwards.
TCTACCGCCGTTCATAGTCTCTGCTACTAAACCTTTGTTATGGATAAATGTTGAACGACCTTGATCGTAGTTTGGAACCAAAAATTCGTACATTGTCCAGATGTATGTTCCCCAAAGCCATGGACGTTTGCAAATCTCTTTCCAATGCTCCTCATGACTATAGTTGTAGAAATCAACTGGGTGGAATTGGTCAGCATTATATGGTGCACGTTTGTAGTTTTGGTCGAAATGGTTGTACGAACCACCGCCACCATACTCTGTAATAGCTAATTTGTAGGTTGGGTGTTCGCTGCGGATTTGGTCAATCCACGAGAAGTCGTTTGGCGAACCGTTGTATGAGTCCCAATACCAACCTTGATAACGATTCCAGCCCGAAAGATCGGCAATATCGTTGCGTTTTCCATCCTGCCAGCTTACGCCGCACGTTGGTCGGCTTGGGTCGGCATCTTTAATGATTTTATTTATACCCTCGACAATTGGCATAGCCGAAACTCCCTCAAATTCATCAAAACGTATCTCATTAAATAGCCCCCAAATAGCAATAGAGGGGTGGTTGTAGAGCTGGTATACCATCTCTTTAGCCTGCATATTTAAATTATCGATAAATGCATCTGTTCCGTAAAATTGTTTGATAAATGCAATCTCAGAATATGCTACTACTCCATATTTATCGCATAAGTCTAGGCGGTATTTGCTATGAGGATAGTGTGAAAGTCGCACTGTATTAGCTCCTAAGTCTAAAATACCTTCCATTTCTTCATCAAATTCTTTTTCAGTAAGAGCAGAACCAACTCTAGGGTAGTATTGGTGAAGCGCAACACCTCGTAGTGGATAGCTTTCGCCATTTAAGAAGAAACCTTTGTCTTTGTCGATTGCAACGCTTCTAAAACCAGTAGTTTCAGTCACTTTATCGATTAATTTTCCGTCGTTATATAGTTCAACTTTTACGGTATAGAGCGCAGGGTCTTGCATACCGTTCCAAAGTCGTGGATTTTTCAGCTCTATAGGCACCTTTACACTCCACTGCTCTTTGCCTTTCGATTTTGCGGTAATGCTCTCAGTTGCTACAGTTTTGTTGTTGCTATCTATTATTGAGCATACCACTTTATAGTCGCCTTTTGCCTTTTCTGAGTTGTTTAAGATTGTTTCAATCTCCAATTTTGCATTAGATTTCGACACCTCCAACTGTTTGCAATATACACCCGATGAGGCGTAGTGCAAAGGGCTAATACAAAATGGCTCTTTTACAACGAAATCTATCGGGCGTGTCAAACCACCAAATTTTACATAACCTCCTCCAAGAGGATTAATATCCTCAGTGAGTGTATTGTCAGTTCTAACTGAGATATAGTTCTCTTTGCCAAATTTTACGTAGTCGGTAATCTCAAAGATAAATGCGGAGTAGCCACCTTTGTGGTTTCCTATTTTCTCACCATTAATATATACATCACTATCAATGTATGCTGCATTAAAGCGAAGAAACAATCGTTTGTTTTTTAATTCATTACTAATATTAAGGTTTTTGCGATACCATCCCACTCCCTCATATATCATATCCTCAATTTGGTCACGATACACCTCATCGCTACCTGAGGGGATATAGGTATGAGGTATAGATACCTTTTCCCAATCATTTGATTTAAAGTTTTTTGAGATAGCATTTTTTGCTACATCATCGGATTTGTAGAAATACCAATCGCTATTGATCTCTTGTGCTTTAGCACCGAATAAGGCAAGCGATAATAGAGTTGAAAATAGAAGTTTTTTTATCATATTTTTATTAATTAGGGTTTTTGGAAACTTCCAAAATATGGTTTTTATGACTTTACTTTTTAAGGCTTCAAAAGCCAAAATTTAGAACTCTCCGTATAATTTTAAGTTAGGTATTTATAATGCGAATAAAGGTTTGAAATTTTTGAGCTATTTTAGCTATTCATGCAATCTGAGTTGTAAAGGGAACTTCTAAAAAATAACTTTTGTTAATGCTTTTTTAGAAAAAGCACGCCCTTTGGGCTGGCAAAAATCGTTCGTTTTCACTCACGGCTTCGCTCCGCTCGCTAAAAGCGGAAGAAGGTTTTTCAAACCTTTATTGGCATTTATAAGTTTACTTTACTACGATAACTTTTATAGCCCGCTCTATAACCGAAAAGTTAATAGGGGCATATCCAATAGGTTCGCCATCTACCTCAATGGCTGCATCGGTCTTGGTACTAATAATTTCGATGTTTTTAGCTCGAATAAATTGAGAACTTGGCACTTTGTAGATATTACCGTTATGTAGTTTTTTAATGTGACGAAATAGAGAAAATATATTCAACTTTTTAATTATTGTAACATCAATCAGACCATCGTCGGCAATTGCATAAGGAGCCTGCATCATGCCACCTCCATTATATTTTCCGATTGCAATAGCAATTGAAAATATAGAGCTGTCGAGAATTTCTTTGCCATCTACAGTTATACGAAAATCGATAGGTTTATATGTAAAAACAGCCCTTAAAAGGCTAATTATATAGAGCCATTTACTATAATATCCCTTCTCTTTAAGTCGGTTATAACGGTAGTTTACAGCAGCATCAAAGCCCATACCTGCCATGTTTACTAAATATCGAGTTTGCTTTACCATCGCCTCGTAATAGTCGATTTTTGCGACATCTTGCAGGAAAGTTTCACCCTCAACTATAGCCTTTACAGCTTCCGAATATTTTCGAGATATTCCGTACATTCTAATCCAATCATTCCCTGTTCCTACAGCAATTACTGCAATAGTAACATCACTAGGTGTAATCTGTTGTTGCAAAAATAGACCAAATACTGTTTCGTGAAGTGTTCCATCACCACCAACCACAATAATATGGCGATAACCAAGTGTTACCGCCTCTACTGCTAGCTCTGTAGCATGGTATTTTTTCTGCGTAAATACAGCATCATAACTAATGCCACTACTTCTTAATAGCGAGCTAATCAGCGGCCAGTCGTTAAGCCCTTTGCATCGTCCTGCAACGGGATTTACGATTGCAAACCATTTGTTCATTTTGGAGAATTAGAGATTAGGGGATAGAGATTAGGGATTAGAGGTTAGGGATTAGAGGTTAGGGGATAGAGATTAGGGATTAACCTATTCTCTCTAACCTCTAGTCTCTAGTCTCTAACCTCTAGTCTCTATTTTAAAGGAGCATTAGCTAAGCTATAAACTAGGAAATTATAGAATTTCTCAACTGAGCTAATCAACACTTTTTCATCTGGAGAGTGAGGGAAACGGATAGTAGGACCAAACGAAATCATATCCATCTTAGGATATACACCACCAATAATACCACACTCTAAACCTGCATGAATAGCCTTAATCTCAGGTGTTTTACCATAAAGATTTTTGTAAGATTCTTGCATTGTTTTAAGGATTGCTGAGTCCATATTTGGAGTCCAACCATTATAACCACCTACCATATTTGCTACACCACCAGCAAGTTCAAAAATAGAAATTAGTTGTGAAGCTAAATAATCTTTTGAGCTATCTGAAGAGCTTCTAAGAAGAGAGATAAAAGTAACCTCTTTTTCGCTGCATTTCACAACACCAAGATTTATAGATGTTTCAACCAAACCTTTTAAAGAGTCGCTCATACGGATAGTTCCATTTGGATGTGCAGTTAAAAGATTAAGAAGATTTTTTGTAGTTGCGCCATCAAACGACTCAGCTACAGCATCAATTTTTGAAACTATTAGCTCAATACCCTCTTCTGTAGCTTTAAGCTCTTTAATAATTAAATCCAGCTCCTCAGCTAGTTTAGTCTCAAACGACTGGCAATCAGAAGCAGCAACCACAACCACTGAACCACACTCACGAGGAATAGCATTACGAACATCACCACCAGCAAAATCTGCAATTTTGATATCTGCTACTTTAGATGCAGCATTTAATACACGAGCTAAAGCTTTTATAGCATTTCCACGTTGCAAAATAATCTCCATGCCAGAGTGACCGCCTTTCATTCCTTTTAACTCCACATTGTAAGTAGCACTACCCACAGCTATAGCCTCTTTTGAGATAGGAAGTGTACAAACTGCATCTACACCGCCAGCGCAACCTACATAAAGTTCGCCCTCATCCTCAGAGTCTAAGTTCATAAGTATATCACCTTTCAAAAAGTCGGGTTCAAGACCAAAAGCACCAGTCATACCTGTCTCTTCATCAATTGTAAATAGTGCCTCTATATCGCCATGAACCAAATCTGTCGACTCCATCACTGCAAGTGCAGCAGCTACGCCCATACCGTTATCAGCACCTAGAGTTGTACCATTTGCTGTTAACCACTCACCATCGATATATGGCTCAATTCCATCTTTTAGGAAATCAAACTCTTTATCACCATTTTTTTGGGCTACCATATCAAGGTGACCTTGCATTATAATGCCTTTGCATCCCTCCATACCCTCAGTAGCAGGTTTACGAAGAAGTACATTGCCAGTTTTGTCGACGTGGCACTCAATTTCGTGCTCAGCTGCAAAATCTACAACATATTTAGCGATAGCCTCTTCATGTTTTGAAGGGTGTGGAATAGAGCAAATTGCCATAAAATGCTTCCAAACTTTCTCTGGAGAAAGTTGCGAGATATTTTTGTCCATATTTTAAATAAATTAGATTGTTACGAATTTTACAGTCGCAAGATAATAAATTTTAATCAATTTTAATACAAAATAGGAAAATAAATTAAATTTTCATCTATAGGGAACTTCTTAAAATTGGATTTAGGGGATATTCATAAATTTAGAACTAACCCTAATCAAGAAAGCTTTCCTTAGGGAACTTCTGAAAATCGAATAAAACCAATTATTAAGTAGTGTAAAACAATTATTGCCATATTCTTAATAGCACTCTTGGAGCGATATTTTTCACTATTAAATCTCAATATAGAACCACTATATTTTCGAT
>JAWXTR010000014.1:0-36019 GCA_044433365.1 Rikenellaceae bacterium | reverse complement strand
ATTAAAAAAAAGGTGTAGAAGATAAAGCCATAGTTATAAGTAAAATACCATAATTTATAATACAAAATAGATATATTCCAAAATATATAATAGTTATTAATATATGTATATTTTTAAAAATGTTACTAATCAATATCCAGAATATGCTAGGAATAAAAGATAATGCAAGAATATTTGTTACCGCAAAGATAATATTATCTAATGATGGATAAATAGTTGGAAAATCCAACATGCCTATATAAATTATTACCCAAAATATAAACGGAATAACGCATAGATATATATTAAATATATAATATTTTTTGATTAGGTTTTCCATAATTTTTTCATATATTATTTGTGTAGCAAAAAGGTTGCAACCATAATGTTTTTACCTACCAGATTTGCCTAAAATACTGACTTTATTAAATCAACAATAGCAGTTAATATAATAAGAAATACAAATAAAAAAAATGGAGCAAACAAACATGCAAAAATTGTAATATATGTATAAAATATAAAATCAGGTATTTTTTTAAATATAGATGAGACTATAAGCCAAAATAAACTAGGAATAGAGAATGCAATAAAACACGCTAAGAAAATTCCATAATCATCATTTAATTCTATTCCATCTGGTAATATTTCATCAGCAAAAAAGAATATCACCAGAGAAACAACACCTACTATTACATTGAAAATGAATAATTTCCGTATATTATTTTTAAAATTAAGCTCTATATTATCCATTACTTATTTAATATTAAAATCTATATAGTAATAATATCTGACGATTTATAAACTATCATAGTAGCAAATGGTTTATAATTATATTTATGTTGTAAAAAAAAGAAAGCATTAAGAGGAGGGTTATCTGTAAATTTAGATAATTTTGCATTTTTTGGTTTCATTATTTTTTATAGTGTCAAATTAATTATTCTCAACTTTAATCATTTTTTTAATTTCCTCTGCTTCAATAGGTTTCTCGACTTCCAATGTATTTATTGTTGATGTGATATAACCCTCTTTTTCATCTTTTAGCTGCGCAGTGGCACCGTTTATAATCAAAAGCCTAACAAACTCTACATCTCCAATTTCAATAGCAGATATTAGAGGATAAAAGCCATAACCGAAAGATGATTTACCTGCACCATTCACATCTGCACCAGCTTTAATCAACAACGTGGCAATCTCAATTCTCTTTTTACTCTCTTTCACATCTGCTACCATAGAAAGAGGGGTTATTAGGTATTCTGTATGTGCTCTGTTTACATCTATTTTATTTTCAATCAGATATTTTACAATATCTATATTTCCGTTATATATTGCGCAAGCTAGTGCACCATACGCAAAATTTAAATCTAACATAGCATCGGAATTTATATCAAATTTTTCCTCGCAAATCTGTTTAACCTTTTCTAAATTATTATTATAACATGCCCATCCATAATCATTTAAAATACAACAACCATCATCTATAACATATTGATAATTATTGTCTTGACAATATACACTTTCAGCAACATCAATAAAATCAGGAATAACCCAAATCTCCTTTTTAGCATGTTGATAGAATAATATTTTCTGTTTATTAACTCTACCATGAGAAATATTTACAGAATAGCCATCACTGAAATTTATAACAGAATATATTGAATCAACAGCTATGAGGTCAATGGTTTTATCTTGAAATATACTTTTATATTTTAAAAATTCTTCGTTGTCGCCTGTAAAAAACAAAGCACACCTATCAGAATTTACAAATAAGGAATCTTTTCGACCAATATTCCTGTTTTCAAATGTTGTCGCACTGCATATTACAGGAAATAAGATATATAATCCAAATACAAAAGAGACCTCTAACAGCTGAGTGAAAAATTTTATCATAGTCGTAATTTTTAATTTATTGTTCAATTTCTATATGAACGCATTTGTGTTTTGGTTCATCTATTAATTTAGAAATTAAAGTACCTGTAAGTTTTTTAGCTTGATCTATAAAAGACAAACGATTTACCCCCAATGAAGAATACGCTATATCAAATACATTTAATTGATTATGGTCTCCACAATGTTTTGAAACATTGGATGGTATTAGGTCGTTTATTTTTTTAGTCATTAGATTAATTATTTCTTCTTTAGGCAATGATTGATTATTTTCGTGTATTTTAATTACCTCATCTCCATAATTACTATATAAGTTATATTGTTCACTGAAACCTTTTGATATATCATCATTATAAAATTGCAAGGCTTGTTCCCTAGGAGTCCTTACCGTGCTAGTGATTAATATAGTGTTACAATTCGAATCCACTGCAATTTTACGTATTATATCTAACGATTTTTCTGATACATAATTTCTATCGTTTGGCTTTGCAAAATTAATACTAACATTTTGCAAATCTTGATTGTACTTATATAATCTTGACTGATCATTCGTAGATTTTTCATTAGAATTTTTAATGTTTTGAAACAGTGAATTAGCACTATTTCTGGAATACTCTAAAATATTATCTCGTAATGAATTGGTGTTATCTATTGTAAAATTAGATATTTTTTTATTATTTCCAAAATTATCATTATTTTCATCTGAAGATAATGAATTGTATGAAGTAAAATTTGGCATCTTAATTCCAAAATTGCTAGTGCTTGAGGTGTCAAATACACTTGCATATCTGTTTTTTGAATTATCTTCTTTACTTGCAAACACCTCATTATTATTAGTCGAGTCTACTTGTGATTTATTGCCAAGCCCACTAATAGTGGGATTTACAAGGCTATCAGGTACTTTTATCTCAAAGTTGTTTGTACTTGATGTGTCGAATACGCTTGTGTATTTGTCGGTAGAATTGGCTGCAATAGCATTATCTATTTTGCTTGCAAGTGCGTCATCATTTACTGTAAATGCTGTTCCGATTTTACTACTATTGTTTTGATCTAAAAATTGCATAATGATTTTAATTTAAGGGAAGTTCTAATTTCTGGATTTTGAGAGATTTTTCAATTTAAGGCTTTAGATTTGGATTTTGCAAAATTGAGTCGTAGTGGTTCCTACCACTCGCTTTTGTAAAATTCGAAGATGAAGCCTTAAAATTGAAAAGCTCCGAAAGCTAGAGTTTAGAAATTCCCTACAATGATTTCCATAATTATAACGGCAAGAGTTGGAGAAAAGATTGCGAAGCATCGCCATTTGGGCGGTTCTTTTCGTTCTTCTCTCATTAAAAAATGTGGATAAGTCTCAAAGCGATTCAAATCATAAGTTCGCTTTGGTAATGAAAAGGAAGGTTTTGTTAATTAATTTTAACTATTTTCTATTTTTAGCAGCCATCTTTTAATTTTGCAAAAAAGAGAGGTAGAATCCCGCTACATCTCTCTTTTGCAAAATCAAAACCTGACCACTAAAAATAAAAAATAGAATAAAATTAACTAACAAAATCTTCCTTAAATCCATGTCTAAAAATCTGGTTCATTTGTGAAAAATTTTAAATTAATATTTGCAAATATATATCCACGTTCGGTATAAATGCAAACCAAAAAAGAGAAAAATCTCTTGTTAAAAATGTAATATACAGACACTTAACGACTTAATTTTTGAAAATCGGGCGAAATTTAATAGCAGACTTTCAAGTAATGATAAATTAAATAACTATTTTCATTATATCATGGGTGGCATCTCTCAAAATCGGATGCGTTTAACTTACGGTAATATTCTTCCATATCTTGACTACAACTACACAACATTCTTAAGGGAACTTCTAAAATCGAATAAAATCAATTTTTAGAACTCCCCTAAATAGAGTTTTTACAACTCATTTTTAATGCGATACATCTTTCGGGATGTGTCGCATTTTTTAATTTTGCTAATCACCTGCTAAAATTAGATAGTATTATTAAATTTAGTTTATAAGTTGCTAATTGTCAATAAATAAATAAGATTGTAAGAGTGTGATAGTGTAACGGTAAATAGCTTTATAGATACATAAATCAATTAAAAGTTACCAAAAAATACATTTTTATTACGGAAACATACAAAAAATCGAAATTTTATCTCCATCTTTGCAGTGGAAATTTAAAACTCAAAGATATGAACAAATCTACTTTATTAAAGATGGCAGCTCTTGCTCCAGTAGCAACAGCATTTGCTAGTTGTGGTGGTGAGCAAACTGTTGAAGCTCCAAAACAACCTAATGTAATTGTAATCCTTGCTGATGACTTAGGTTATGGCGATATGAGTGCTTATGGTGCTACTGCTGTTAAGACTCCTAACCTTGATATGCTTGCAAACAATGGTGTGCGTTTTACTGACGGTCATGCAACTTCTGCAACATCTACTCCTAGCCGCTACGCTATGTTTACTGGTAGCTACCCTTGGAAAAATCCTCGTGCTAAAATCCTTCCTGGTGATGCGCCTCTTCTAATTGGAGTTGACCAATTTACTATGCCTAAAATGTTTCAAGAAAAAGGCTATGTAACTGCTGCAATTGGTAAATGGCACTTAGGTATGGGTAGTGGAAATCCAAACTGGAATGAGACAGTTGTTCCGGGTGCTAAAGAGATTGGTTTTGACTATTCAAATCTTATCGCTGCTACAAATGACCGTGTTCCTACAGTATATGTAGAGAATGGCAACGTTGTAGGTCTTGATCCAAACGATCCAATCGAAGTTAACTATAAAGAAAATTATGAGGGTGAGCCAACTGCAATTACAAATCCTGAAATGTTGAAAATGCATTGGGCGCATGGTCACAACAACTCTATCGTTAATGGTATTCCTCGTATCGGTTATATGAAAGGTGGCGAGAAAGCCAAATGGGTAGACGAAGATATGGCAGATTATTTTGTAGGTAAAGTTACAAACTTTATCGACGAAAACAAAGACAAACCTTTCTTCCTATATTATGGTCTACACCAACCACACGTGCCACGTGCTCCACACTCTCGTTTTGTGGGTAGTACAAACTTAGGTCCTCGTGGCGATGCTATCGTTGAGGGCGACTGGTGTGTAGGTGAGCTTATCAAAAAGCTTGAAAAAGAGGGTCTACTTGAAAATACACTTATTGTGTTCTCTTCTGACAATGGTCCTGTAATGAACGATGGTTATAAAGATGATGCATGGGAAAAATTGGGCGACCACAAACCTGCTGGTGAGCTTCGTGGTGGTAAATATAGCCTATTCGATGCTGGTACTCGTGTTCCGTTCTTCGTATATTGGAAAGGCAAAATTAAGCCTGTTGTATCGGATGCTTTGGTATCTCAAATGGACCTTTTAGCTTCGTTTGCTGAGCTTATCGACTACAACGCTCTTCCTGAAACAGATTCAGAAAACTACCTAGATGTATTTATGGGTAAATCTATGACTGCACGTGATGGTTATGTAGTTGAGGCTGGTGGTCGTTTAGCTTACAGAAAAGGTGATTACGCTCTTATTCCTCCTTATAAAGGTGAGGCTAAAAACAACACAGGTAATGAGGTAGGTATTGTCCCAGAATTTACTCTTTACAACCTAAAACAAGACATTACACAACAAACTGCTATCACTGCTAAAGAGCCAGAGAAAGTTGCAGAGCTTAAAGCTGAGTTCCTAAAAGAGACTGAAGGTTATTATAACCCTAATCAAGCAGGAATTGTATTAAAATAATATCCCTTAGGGTAAGTTCTGATTTTAAAAGTTCCTTTTAGAGCATTCAAGATTAGAACTTCCCTTTAGGGGAGTTCTAAATTCTGGAATTTGAGAGATTTTTTGTTTTAAGGTTTTAGATTTTTGCAAATATAGGCTGTAGTGGTTCTTACCGCCTTTATTTGCAAAATTCAAAGATGAAGCCTTAAAACGAAAAAGCTCCGAAAGGCAGATTTTAGAACTTCCCTTTATATAAATCCCAACCCAAACCAAACCCCCCAAACCGAAGAAATCTACAGAAGCCCAAGCAAAAATGAGAAAATTTTTTTAATTGTTGGGTTTTAACGCTTTTTAAGCTAGTTAAGAAGCGTTAAGGCTCTTTTATCCCCCAAAAACAGAATTAAAAATTATGTTAAATATTTCAAAAAAACTTTTTGCTTTTGCCTTATCATTTGTAGCATTCTCTATATCTGCTACGGCACAGCAAGTTATAAATATTGCTCACGGCGAAGGAGATATGACTCTAAAAGTTCGTGAAGCTCTTGAAAAAGCAACCTCTGACGAGGTGAAAATCGTAATCGAAAAGGGAACTTATAGCTTTAAGCCTGACTACGCTTTCGAAAAATATTGTGCCTTAACAAACCATGGTAATGGTCTAAAAAAGATTCTTTTTCCGATGAAAGGATTTAAAAAGGTAGAAATCGAGGGTAATGGTGCAGAGCTTATTTTTCATGGTATGATGATGCCATTCCTTTTCGAATATTGTAATGAAGTTAAAGTTTCGGATGTTACAATTGATTGGGATATACCATATCTTTTTGAGGGTGACATCGTTGCAACTAATGCTCAAGAGGGATGGGTTGAGGTAAAACCTTATACTGAGGGCTACTCTTGGAAATTTGCAAAAGGCGAGATTACCTACCCAAATATTGATGGTTTTAGCTATGAATATCTTGGTAGTACTCTATTTTTTGATAAAGAGACAAAACGTGTAGTTAATGGTGCTATCGACATGCACTCTGTTCCTACCAAAATAGAGGATAAAGGTAACGGTGTGTACCGCTTATACCAAAAAACTCGTTACACTCCTCCAGTAGGTGCTGTTTGGACCTCTAAAGGCGATCGTGCTCACGACCGTTACGCTCCAGCTTTCGACTTTAAAGAGTGTCAAAATATCGTAACAGATGGTATCATTATCCACCACGCTTTAGGTATGGGTTTTTTGTATGAGCGTTCTGAGAATATCTCAATTCTTAACTCTCAAATCGTTGTTCGCAAGGGTAGTTCACGTGTAGTTTCATCTACTGCCGATGCTACTCACTTTGCAAACTGTAAGGGCGATGTGCTTATCGAAAATTGTCGTTTTGAGAATATGATTGACGATGGTACTAACGTACATGGTACATATATGAACGTTGCAGAGGTAGTTGATAACCACACCTTAAGAGTAAATTTCCACCACTTCGAGCAATTAGGTTTTAACTTTGCTGAAAAGGGTGACGAAATGTGGTTTATTCTTCAACCATCACCTTCTCGTGCAGCTACAGGCGTTGTGAAAGATGTAAAAGTGCTTAATGAGCTATATATGGATATCACTTTTGAGGATGCAATCCCTAGTGGAATGAAAGTTGGCGATGTTGTAGAGAACAAAACTTGGAACCCTGTATTTACAATGCGTGGTTGTACAATCCAAAACCATCGTGCTCGCAATGTAGTGATAAAAACACCTTTAAAATGTGTTATCGAGGATAATCACTTCTCTTCTATGATGTCGGCTATCCTATTTAGAGGTGAGATGTTTACGTGGTATGAGTCGGGAGCTGTTGGTGATGTACTTATCCAAAACAACTACTTCAAAAATTGTGCTGATTGCGGAACTAAACACGCTGTACTATACATTACTCCTCGTTTTAACAACACTTTCGATGTAACTGAGCAGTACGACAAAAACATTCGTTTTATTAATAATACAATTGATACTTATGTTCCTGCAGTTGTTATTGCAGACCGTGTAGATGGTCTTGTTATTAAGGGTAACAAAATTATCCAAAATAGCGAAAACACTCCAGCTTTTCCAAATGCTCCAATGTTTGAACTTGAAAATAGCATTAACGTAACTATCGAGGGCAATGAGTATACTGGTAGTGAGCCTTTCAAAGTGTTAGAAATGGATGAGGCTTCTAAAGAGGGACTTAAACTTGGCAAAAACAAAGGTTTTAAGTTTTAAGGGTTAGATGCTAGAGATTAGAGCCTCGCTGACTAATGTAAAATTAATACAAAACTACAAAATAAAAATTCAATAATAATGAAAAATTTACCCCTATTATTATTAGGTGGTGCTACACTTGCCTCAGGTGCTGTAGCTGCTGCCGAAACTGAGCAACCAAATGTTGTTATCCTGTTTGTTGACGATTTAGGTTGGGCTGACCTTGGCTACAACAACCCAAAATTTGAGACTCCAAATATCGACCAACTACAAAAGGATGGTATGTACTTTAGACGTGCTTATGTATCTACTGCTACATCAAGTCCAAGTCGTTCCTCTCTTATTACAGGTAAAGAGGCACTTCGTTGTGGTTTTACTCGTCATATTTATGGTCCAGATAGCGACAAAGTGGGGCATCCAGGAAATGGTGAGTTTGAGCTTTTAGCAGCTGACCCAGGTCAACTTTACTCTCGTGCATATCTTCAAGATCATGAAATCACCTATGCAGAGCGTCTAAAAGAGAATGGTTACTACACATATTTTGCTGGAAAGTGGCACTTAGGAGAGAATGATCGTGGTCCTGCAACTCAAGGTTTTGACGAGGTTTGGGCATCAAACTCTTATGGTTCGCCATCAAACTATATCGCTCCTTTCTTCAAAACCGAAAACTTCTTCCCTGATGTAACTCCAGGTGAGGGATACCTTACAAACATGATTACCGACGGTGTTGTCGATTTTGTTAAAAACTACGACAAACCTGAGCCTTTCCTTCTAAACTACTGGTACTACAACGTACATAGCCCACATATTGGTCGCCCAGATTTAGTTGAAAAATATCTTAAAGCAGGTCTATCAAAAACTGATGCTATCTATGCTGCTCAAGTAACTTCAGTAGATGAGTCGGTAGGTCGTATCCGCAAAGCTATTGCCGATAAAGGACTTGCCGATAACACAATCTTTATCTTTACATCTGACCAAGGTGGTGCATACCAAAACGCTCATCTTCGTGGTGGAAAAATCGGTGGTGATACTTTAGGTGAAGGTGGTTCACGTGTATCTATGATTGTTTATGCTCCAGGTATGGAAGGTATGGGTACAACTTTTGAAAGTCCTGTTCAAACTCTTGATATATATCCTACTATCGTAGAGATGGCATCGGGCAAAAAATGCAAAGACAAACAAATTCAAGGTGTGAGTCTTGTTTCAGTTCTTGATGGTGGTAAACTAAAAGATAGAGACCTATTTATGCACAGAAGTTATGAAGATCAAAATAGTGTAATCATGAATGGTGACTGGAAACTAATCAGATACCGTTCTGGTAAAGTACAGCTATACAACCTAAAAGATGATGAAAGCGAAACTACCGATCTTTCAAAATCTAATCCTAAAATGGCTGACGCAATGTTTAAACGCCTTGTTAAATGGCAGCTAGAGGCAACTCCAAAAGAGATTATCTCGACTGTACCAGTAGGCGAAACTCGATAAGATAACTCCCCTTAAAACAATTACTAAATACCCCCCTATTAATGATTCCAACAGTAGTAGAATTTTTCAAATCTACTACTGTGGAATTTTTTGCTAATCAAAAAAACAATAAAATAATGAGATATCTTTTAAGTTTATTTGCAATCGTATGCAGTCTAACATCAATGGCTTCACGAGAGAAAATAAATGAAAATTGGAAATTTTTCTTAGGCGATAATCCTGCGGCTAAAGAGATAAAATTTAACGACTCTTCTTGGGAGGTGGTAAACGTACCTCACGATTGGGCGTTCGAAAATGGTTATGACCAAGAGAACGGTCAGAAAGATAAAGGTGGTTATGCTATGGGTGGTATAGGTTGGTATCGCAAAGTATTCAACTTTACTGCTGATGAGCTACAAAAAAATATCTTTATCGATTTTGATGCTATCTATATGAATAGTGAAGTGTGGATTAATGGCTACTACTTAGGTAAACGCCCTTATGGTTACATCTCTTTCTCGTATGAACTCTCAAAATATCTGAATGAGGGCGAAAATATATTATCGGTACGTGTCGACAATTCTCTTGAGCCTAGTGCACGTTGGTATCACGGTTGTGGTATCTATGCTGATGCCTATATTCGCACTGAGAATGATGTTTTTTTCGAAAAAGATGCAACATTTATCACCACTCCAGAGGCTGATGGCAGAGTAAATATCGCTACAGATATTCACCTTAGAGCTGATGCTGGAAACTACACCATTGAGTCGCAAATATTTGATGGTTCGGGCAATAAAGTGGCTACTGTTAGCCATAAAGCTGACCTTAAAATGGGTAGTAACTCTATTGAATATAACACAAATGTTAAAAATCCTGCGCTTTGGTCGGTAGAGTCGCCTGCGCTATATACAGTAAAAACAACTATCGTTTCTGCTGCTAGCAAATTGATGGATAGCGAAGAGATACGTATAGGTTTTAGAAAAATTGATTGGATTCCAGCTACAGGATTCCATTTAAATGGAAAACAGTTAAAACTACGTGGTGTTGCCGATCACCTAGAGGGTGGACCTACTGGTGCAATCTACACAGAGCAGCTTCTACGTTGGAAAATCCAACTTCTAAAAGATATGGGTTGTAATGCTATCCGCTTAGCTCACAATCCTCAAATACCTATATTCTACGATATTTGTGATGAGATGGGTATGTTAGTGATGGACGAAATTTTTGATGGTTGGATGAAAAAAGCCGACTTCGATTACGGCATGCAGGCGTTTGATGAGTGGTGGGAGCGTGATTTAAGAGCGTGGATTCGCCGAGATCGCAACCATGCCTCTATATTTATGTATAGCGTTGGTAACGAAACGCATAACGAAGATACTGCTAGAGAGCTAGTAAGAGTTTGCCATGAGGAAGACGATACCCGCCTAGTAACTTCAGGCGACTGCGAACCAGATATTATGGATGTTTATGGTGTTAATGGTCGTAGCGAAACAGCCGACTTTATTGATAGCTACAAAAATGATAGACAGGCATTTGTTGCAACCGAAAACCCTCACACTTGGCAGGTTCGTGGTTACTATCGCTCAATGACGTGGTATCGTGATGCGCACATGGATGTGTGGCGTGGTGAGATGACAATCCCTGACCTTACAGAAGAAGAGATATTTACTTACGACTGGATTTCTCCAGAGGGACGTCGTAATCGCAAACAAATTTTCAACTCTTCATACGATAATGCTATTGTTCGTGTTAATGCACGTAGATTGATGGAGGTACTTCGTGATAAAGAGTGGTTCTCAGGTTCGTTCCGTTGGACTGGTTTCGACTATCTTGGTGAGGCTGGTTATGTTCATGGTGGTTGGCCTTTCCGTGCATTCCAAGGTGGAGCTTTAGATCTTGCAGGTTTTGAAAAAGACCTTTACTACCTATATCAATCTGAGTGGAGAGATGACCTAGATATGGTGCATATTCTTCCTCATTGGACTCATCCAAAAATGAAAGTGGGCACAAAAATCCCTGTTTGGGTATATACCACTGGCGATGAGGTTGAACTAATCGTAAATGGTGAAAGCTTAGGTCGCAAAGCTAAAGGAAAAAGCTGGGATAAAATGCAATGTGAGTGGATGGTACCTTGGAAAGAGGGAAAAGTAGAGGCTATCGCTTACCGTGATGGTAAAGAGATTGCTCGCACTTTCCAACAAAGCTCTGGTGCTCCTACGCAAATTGCTCTTTCTGTAGAAAATTCTGATTTAAAAGCTGATAATGAGAATATCTCAATTGTAACTATCCGCCAAGAGGACGAAAATGGCACGCTTTACCCTTATGGTGAAAACCGTGTACATGCTCATATCGTTGGTGCTGCTCGCATGTTATCTTACGAAAGTGGTAGCCCTGTAGATGTTGAGACAAACTTCTTAGCTTCGGATAAAGAGTGTTTCTTCGGTCTTAATCGTGCATTTATCCAATCTACCGACAAAGATAGCTCTAAGCCAGTATCTGTAGTTTTTGCAGCCATTAACGGTGACAAAAAATTGATGCTATCAGACAAAATTTCGATTGATGTTAAAGAGGTATCACTTCGTGGTAGAAAGCCTAGCCGTGATTTTAAAGTGTACTACACAACCGATGGTTCTACTCCTACAACTTCTAGTACTCTATACACCACTCCATTTGCTATTAAACTAGAGACAACAGTAAAAGCTGTGGTTTATGATGGAGCTGAGAAACTAATCGAAATGGAAGAGCTTTTCTCTCAAAACGATGGTCTTTATTGGCTTTCTCCAGGTGAGGCTACTATCGCATTTACAGGCGAACAGGCTGAGCTTGCCGAGCTTGAAAGCTGTTTTAAAACAGGAAAAGATGCTGATGGTCAATATGGCGATGCTTATGTTATTCCAGCCCCTAATAAGGGTAAAATCACTTGGTATCAAGAGAACGATGGCGGTCCAATGGAGGCAACAGTTAAAATTCGTTATTCGCAAGATTCAGAGGGTGAAACCACCACTATGGAGCTTTCAAACAATGGTGAGTTTATCAAAACAGTTGAGTTCAATCATACTGGTAGCGTTGCTAGTCACTGGAGAGAGACAGAGCCTATAAAAGTTAAAATCCACTCAGGTGGTAACAACATAACTCTAAAAAGTACATCTGCAAAATCGGCTTCGATTGACCAGATTACTATAGAATAGATTAAACAATGTTCTATTTTTTGCTAGAACAATAAAAATAGGGCACATCACCCCTATATATGTGCCCTTAATACCTTTCCTAAAATTACTTCCTAAAACTTGCATGGAGTGTTAATAATGCTAGCGGTAAATTAGCACTCTTTTATTAAGGGGATTCTTCGAATCCCCTTAATTTTTTGTAAAATTCCAAAAATACCAAAATTTTCAATTATGACAAACAAAACTACACTTCTGTTACTTTCTCTATCTGCGGCAAATTTTGCAATGGCAGCAACTCAGGGCGAAAAGCCAAATCTACTAATTATCCATACCGACGAACAGAATTTTCGTACTCTAAGCTGTTATCAGCAAATTATGAGCGAAGATCAGGCGTTTGTGTGGGGAAAAGGTAATAATACCGAGACTCCATATATCGACCGTATCGCTGCGGAGGGTGTAATATGTAGTCGCTACTATGCTGCTACTCCTGTTTCGACTCCCTCACGTGCTGCAATGGTGACAGGTTGCTATCCTTATACTGTAGGTGCGGCTGTTAATGAGATGACAATGAATGAAGATGCTCCAACATTTGCCAAAATTCTTCGTGATAATGGTTATGCAACTTCATATCTTGGAAAATGGCATTTAGAGGGAAACTCTATCCCTCATAAATTTAATGTGAAAGATAACGCTGGTTTTACCGACAATCGTTATATGATGACTAGAGGTCACAGTCCATACTTCTATCTAAATGAAGATGGTACAGTGGCTAAAGTATTTGGAGAGAGTCAATTTGAAGATTATCCAGAGGATAAAATTATCCATGCTACTGATTTTTTTACAAACCATGCACTTGAAATTTTAGAGCGTGATAAAGATAAGCCATTTTGTATGATGATTTCGATTCCAGATCCTCATACTCCCGATTATGCTCGCCCTCCCTACCACGATATGTATAACCACATGCAGCCTACAATGCCTATGACTATGGAAGATGAGTGGGCAGAAAAACGCCCTAAGTGGGCTGGTAGCCTAGAGAGAAATGAGGCTCAGGAGTTTGATGCAGCTCCGCTTCTTCAATATTTTGGAATGGTAAAACATATCGACGACTGTGTAGGTAAGCTTTTAAAATTTTTGGACGATAACAATCTTACCGACAACACAATTATAATATTTACCTCTGACCATGGCGATCTTTTCTACGAACATAAGCGTAGCAATAAAGGTAGTGCCTATGAGGCTTCGGCACGTATCCCTTTTGTGCTGCGTTATCCCGATAAAGTTAAGGCTGGAATGGTGTTAAATAGTGCTTATGTCAACACCGATTTCACTCCAACTATCCTATCGCTTATGGGTATTAAGACCGATGCTAAATTTCATGGCGACGATACCTCTAAAGATTTCTTAAAGGGTGATAGTAAGTCTAGCCTTAACCGAATAAGCCAATTTGCTGCACACGACGACACTTGGGCAAGTGCTGTCGACGACCGCTATAAATTGGTGCTTAGTACCACCGACGAGCCATGGCTCTTAGATATTGAGGCAGACCCAAACGAGGTGTACAACTATTATTATGATGTGAAATACACTAAAATCGCCGCAAAAATGCAGGCAGAGCTGCTTAATCAGTTAGAGCAGGTCGGTTCACCGTTAGTTACCAATCCTAATAAGCCACTTATTCTAAAGTAGTTAGGCTGCGGTTAATATTGCAACAGCTGTATGCTACGTCTCTACGCTGCGGCGGAAATAGATTTTGAGAATAACCCTCTCTTTTATACAAATAACCCTTGCCACAAACTCAGTGACAAGGGTTATTTGTAATTAAAAAGAGAGCTTTTAGTTCACCCCCTCCTATATAAAATTAATGTTTAGTTTTATACTTTTCAAGCTGCTTTTTAAGGGCATCAATCGATATATCTACAGCCTCTTCAAATGTTTTACATTGGTTTTCAGCAACTAATGTATCGCCGGGAAGTAGAAGTGAAATAGTCACCACTTTATTGCCATTTTCAATATCTTTATCTAACTTTAGCGTCACCTCAGAACTTGTAATTTTATCGGAAAAACGCTCTAGTTTTGTCATTTTATTTTCAATAAAATCTGTTAATTTTTTGTCTGCATCAAATTTTAGCGATTGAATCTTAACGTTCATAACTTTACCTCCTTAATTTAAAAATTAAACAATATCCACAAATTCAAAAAGTGTGCAATAATTGTTTCACACTACTTAATCTATCACTTTTTGAATCTTTTCTTGCGATAAAGTTAATCAAAAAAAATCAAAATACAAACATATCCTAATTTTTTTTCAAAAAAATATTACAAATCGTTAATTTGAATTACGAATTATGAATTACGAATTATGAATTACGAATTATGAATTGTTAAAGCCATTTCTTACGTTTAAAAATCCAATAAGTAATCGTAGAGGTAAGTGCCATTATAACAATAGCCATAGGATAGCCATATTTCATACTTAATTCAGGCATATATTTAAAGTTCATACCATAAATACTTGCAATAAGAGTTGGTGGCATAAAAAAGACCGAAACCACCGTAAAGAGCTTAGTAATATTGCTCTGTTCGATGTTAATCAGACCGAGTGCGGTATCTTGCAAGTAATCAAGACGATCTAGTCCAAAATCAGCATGGCTTAGTAGTGAAGCAATATCTTTTAGCATCATGTTTAGGCGTGCGTAGGTGTCGCTTGGAAAGCGATCGGAGCGAGAAATGCTCGAAAGCACCCTTTGCCTATCGAAAATATTTTCACGAAGCACCATGCTATTATCCTGTAGCATAGATAGTCGGCGTAGCATCTCTTTGTCGACGGTTCCATCGAGTGTGATATGGCGACCAAGTTGCCCCACTTTACGTGCCACAAGCTCCACCATATCGGCATCTAGGTCGATACGAACTTCGAGAAGTGACACTAAAATATGGTATCCCGTAGGGTAAAGTTTATAGTTAATTTGAATTTTTTTTGCTGTTTCAGCAAAGGTTTTCGACTCAAAATTGCGCTCTGAGATAAGCACCCCCTCCGAAAGAGTAAACGATACTGGAGTTGCGTTAAAATTCTCTTCAGTAGTGGTCAGAAAGTTGGTATTACAGAAAACAGCACGTTCTGTCTCGTTATATCGTGATGAACTCTCAATCTCCTCAATCTGTTGACGAGTTTGGAGGCTTAGTTCCATATACTCCTCCACTGCTCGACGCTCTTTGATAGTCGGATTGTACATATCAATCCAGAGAATATCGTCGTAACCCAAATCGTCGAAAAGTTTTACGTCGGCATCTTTAATAACCTTGTTGTATGACTTTAAGTAAAGTGTAATCATCCCTTCTCCCTTTTTATAGAAACCTCTAAATAGGCTTCATTAGGTTAATACTAAGGCTGTTTTGCCGCTTTTGTTGCGGTTTTAGAGCACTTTTAGGCTCTTTTTAACCTCTGGGGGACGGGGGAATTTTTTGCAAAAAATGAGATAAAGCGGCTCTTTTTTCGCTGTTAAAATCAAAATCTATGCTGTTTTTTAGATAATCTATCGATTCTTCTCTATCAATACCAATCTTTGCCCAATCTACCGCACTTTCAATATGTTCTATCCCATATTTTAATGAGCTGCGAAGTAGCTCAATATGCTCAGTAGTTACCTCGGGGCGTGCAACCCAAACAGCAAATACAAATGGCATGCCTGTAAGTAGTTTCCACTCATGTGCAAGGTCGAAAGTGTGGTTAAATTTGCCTTCAAAATCAAAAACTTTATCGCCAATTAATAGATAACCAGCTTTAGAGTCTCTATTTTCTCTCTTTTTTATTGAGTCGTAATCTGTAAGGGATTCGAATTTTGGTGAAATATGCCAATATTCTCTACATAAAATTTGGACAAGTGCCACAGAGGTGTGTGAGTGGCTATCAAGATATATTGTCTCAATCTGCGATAGCTCACTATCAGACATGACAACAACAGAGCGCACAAAATCTGAGGCTCCGATGCAATAGTCGGTAATGATTTGATAGTTTTCTAATAGTGGTAAATCTGCCGCTGGAATTAGGGCAATATTAGATTTTTTTTCGATAAAATTGGATGCACATTTTGAGGGAACAGACAATAACAGAGCGTCGTGTAACTTTTCAGTCGCACGATTAATTCCAAATACAAATGGTACTGTATTTAGATAACAAACTGCTGTAATTGCGCCTCTTTTCATCGTCCATAATATTTCTGTCGATAGTAATTTTTATTGATTAACGTGCATATTATCAGCTTTTTAACTCCTTTTTTGCACTATACCACTAGGGTCAAAGGTAAGATATTTTTTTTATATACAAAATTTTGTTTGTATCTTGCAGCGGATTATTGACTTATATAACGAATAATTATTAAGATTTTTTCAAAATATAGAGAATGAAAGTATCATATAACTGGCTTAAAAGATATATATCTACTGAGCTAAATGCAGAAGAGATTTCAGAGGTTTTAACATCTATTGGTTTGGAGGTTGAAGCGTTAGAAAAAATTGAGACTATCAAAGGTGGTCTTGCAGGTTTGGTTGTTGGAGAGGTATTAACTTGCCAAAAACATCCAGATGCCGACAAACTTAATGTTACAACTGTAGAGTATGGCGAGGGTCCTGTGCAGATTGTATGCGGTGCGCCTAACTGTCGTGCTGGTTTAAAGGTGGTGGTAGCTACTGTAGGTACTACGCTCTACCCTACTGGCTCTGACGACAATTTTAAAATCAAAAAGAGTAAAATTCGTGGTGTAGAGTCGTGCGGTATGCTTTGTGCAGAGGATGAAATTGGTGTTGGTACAGATCACGATGGAATTATGGAGTTATGCTCTGATGCCGTTGTTGGAACAGCTGTTAGAGACTACTTTAGCATTGAGGACGACTACCTAATGGAGATTGGTCTTACTCCAAACCGCATAGATGCAGCTTCGCATATTGGCGTGGCTCGTGATGTGGCTGCCTACCTAACTATGAAAAAGGGTGAAAAGGTGTCGATTGAGCTTCCATCTGTCGAGGAGTTTAAAATCGACAACAATAATCGTACTGTAGAGGTAGAGGTTCAAAATATCGAGGGTGCACCTCGCTATATGGGTCTGACTATCTCGAATGTTGAGATTAAACCGTCGCCAGAGTGGATGCAAAACAATCTTCGCTCAATCGGTATCAATCCAAAAAATAATATTGTAGATATTACAAACTTCATTCTTCACGAACTTGGTCAGCCTCTTCATGCCTTTGATGCTGATAAGATTGAAGGTGGCAAAGTTGTGGTACGTAGTGCAGTAGAGGGCGAAAAATTTGTTACTCTTGATGGTGTTGAGCGTACTTTGTCTGCTGAAGATTTAATGATTTGTGACACACAGAAGCCTATGTGTCTTGCAGGTGTGTTTGGCGGTGCAGATTCAGGGGTTAGCGAAACCACAAAAAATGTATTCCTTGAGAGTGCCTTCTTCAATCCTGTTTCTATCCGTAAAAGTGCTAAGCGTCATGGTCTATCTACCGATGCTTCGTTCCGCTACGAGAGAGGAACCGACCCAATTATTCCTCATTATGCTCTGCTTCGTGCTGCTCTTCTTATTAAGGAGTTTGCAGGCGGTGAGATTACAAGTGAAATTACTGATATTTTAAATTTTGACCTAAAAGGAACCGTAGTTGAGCTATCAATTGATAAAATTGAACGAATTATTGGTAAAAAAATCGGTAAGAGCACAATAAGTGATATACTAAATGGGTTAGAAATAGAGATAGTAGAAGACAATGGCGATAAAATGGTAGTAGTTGTGCCGCTTTATCGTGTGGATGTGAAGAGAGATGTAGATATTATTGAGGATATTTTGCGTGTTTATGGCTATAATAATGTTGAAATTCCAGTTTCGGTAAATTCAACTCTAACGTATGAGTCTAAGTTCTCTAAAACCAATGTGGCTCAAGTGGCTTCGCAGCTTCTTTCAGGCAATGGATTTAATGAGATTATGAGCAATTCGCTTACGAAAGCTGATTATTATGCTCAAAGCGAGCTTTATCCTCTTGATAGTTGTGTGAAGATTCTTAACCCACTTAGCAACGACCTTAATGTAATGCGTCGTACACTTCTCTATAATGCTTTAGAGGCTGCAATGCTTAACGCAAACCGTCGTCGTACAAATGTTAAGTTGTATGAAGTTGGAAATTGTTATGAGTATATTGCGGAGAATGTTGAAAAAGGTGGGCTTGCTCCTTATAAAGAGAGTTACCGCTTGGCTATGCTAATTTCGGGTGATGAGCAGTCGCAGTCGTGGCTATCTCCAGCTCAAAAAAGTAGCTTCTTCACCCTAAAACGTTATGCTCAGATGCTTTTCAAACGCTTTGGATTGGATTTTGAAAGCGGTACGATGGATGGTCTGCAAAATGAGATTTACCGTGAGGGTTGTACTCTAACTCTTCGTGGTAAAAAGATTTTGGAGATGGGCGTTCTTAATAAAAAACTTTGTAGTAAGTTTGATATAAAAAATGAGGTCTATTTCTTTGAACTTGACCTTGATTTGTTTATCTCGATGGCTTCGACCGTTAAAGTTGGTGTTAAGGAGCTTTCTAAATATCCAGAGGTTAAGCGTGATTTAGCCCTTTTGGTTAATAAAGAGGTCTCTTTTGCTCAGCTTAAAACTATAGCTCAAAAATCGGAGAAGAAACTTCTTAAAAGTGTCTCTCTATTTGATGTTTATGAGGGTGATAAGCTTCCAGAAGGCAAAAAATCGTATGCTCTTAGCTTTGTGTTGGAGGATACAACAAAAACTCTTACTGATACTATTATCGATGGCGTTATGAACAATCTTATCGCTAAATTCGAGAAACAGTGTGGGGCGGAGGTTCGTAAATAATTCATAATTCGTAATGCATAATTCATAATTAAGCGTTAT
The DNA here is from genome assembly GCA_044433365.1 of Rikenellaceae bacterium. Taxonomy (GTDB): domain Bacteria; phylum Bacteroidota; class Bacteroidia; order Bacteroidales; family Rikenellaceae; genus CAMQVM01. The sequence goes on along the minus strand of JAWXTR010000014.1, from coordinate 16,684 downwards.
TAATTAAAGTTATGTATTATGAATTATGCATTATGAATTATGCATTATAAATTTTAGTAGCGATGCGAAATTTTACATCTGTGCACGATATAGGTGCGTTGGATAGTGCCCTTGAAGAGGCATTTGAAATAAAAGCTGACAAATTTAAGTTTGATACACTCGGCAAAAATCTTACTTTGATGTTGGTATTCTTTAACTCTAGTTTGCGTACTCGTCTAAGTACTCAAAAGGCGGCTATGAACTTGGGTCTTAATACAATAGTGTTAAATGTTGAGAGTGGAGCTTGGAAGTTAGAGACCGAAAGAGGCGTTATAATGGATGGCGATAAGGCTGAGCATCTTTTAGAGGCTATCCCTGTAATGGGAAGCTATTGCGATATTATTGCAGTGCGTGCGTTTGCCTCGCTTAAAGATAAGGAGGCTGACTATAACGAACAGATTATCAATCAATTTATCCAATATTCTGGTCGTCCTGTAATTAGCATGGAGGCTGCAACACGCCACCCGCTTCAGTCGCTTGCCGATTTGATTACAATCGAAGAGTATAAAGACAAACCACGTCCAAAGGTGGTTATGACTTGGGCACCACACCCTCGTGCGCTGCCTCAAGCTGTGCCAAACTCATTTGCTGAGTGGATGTGTGCTACCGATTATGAGTTTGTAATTACTCACCCAAAAGGGTATGAACTTTCGGAGGAGTTTACTAATGGTGCAACTATAGAGTATGATAGAGAGAAGGCATTTGAAGGTGCCGACTTTGTCTATGCAAAAAATTGGTCAGCTTATAATGACGAAAATTATGGTCAGGTGCTCTCTACCGATAGAGAGTGGTGTGTGGATAGCCAGATAATGGCAAAAACCAACAACGCCTATTTTATGCACTGTCTGCCTGTAAGACGTAATATGATTGTTACCGATGAGGTTATAGAATCGGAGCGTTCAATCGTAATTGCAGAGGCTGCTAATCGTGAGATTTCAGCACAATTAGTATTAAAGAGAGTATTAAATGGTTTAGGGAGAAAATAAGCTCCCTTATTAAAAATAGTTTGTGATGAAGAAGATATTTTTTCTATTGCCAATAGTGTTTTTTATCGCTATTGCAGGATGTAATAAAGATGATAGCGATACAATCTACGCATCGTTCTCTTATACATCATTGGAGGTTGATGCTGAGACGACCGAGTATGCTATCTACGTAACTTGTGTTGGAGGCGTTGAGTGGACAATTTCAGAGGACGAAGATGTGGATTGGGCATATATTGATGGCAATCTTACAAGAGATACATCCACCTATATGTACCTAAAAATGGAGCAAAATCTCGACACGCTCGATAGAGAGGTGACCTTAAACCTCCAATATTTTAGTGACTCACTTGTCACTAGTACGCTTGTGGTAACGCAGCTTGCAGAACCTAAAGAGATAACGCTTGCAACTGATACGCTTTTTGTAACCTATCAAGAGCAACAAATCTCTACTGCTGTAAATTCAAATCTTGCTTGGACTGCAACATCTAACTCTTCTTGGGCTACTCCAGTAGGTACAAAGACAGTAGTTGAAAAAGAACTTTTCATAGATATTGAGGAGAATACAGATTTAGGATTTAGAATGTGTACTCTAACAGTAAAACAAGATGAGGTAGATTATGAATCGACACTGGTAATCTATCAAGATGGACTAGCTTCGCTTTCAACCGATAGTTTAATGTTGGTTGACCTCTACAATAGTACAGGAGGTAGTAATTGGACTACAAAATGGAATTTCTCGGAGCCTCTATCATCATGGCACGGCGTGCGTATCGACGAACATCAAGGTATCCAACGTGTTGTTGAGATAAATCTAGCCAACAATAATCTAGTAGGTGAAATTCCTTCTACAATCACAAACATCAGCTATTTAGAGTCTATACAACTTCAAAATAATAGTCTAACAGGCGAAATTCCAACATTTATTGGAGATTTACACTACCTTCAATACCTATACCTATATAACAACAATCTAACGGGCGAAATTCCAACAGAGGTGGTAACACTATACTATTTAGCACGTCTACATTTAGGTGGTAATCTTCTTGAAGGCTCTATTCCATCTGAACTTGGCGATTTAACAAGATTAGAGGTTTTGGGTCTTGAAAACAATAATTTAACAGGTACTCTTCCTGAAAGTTTGGGTTCGACTACAACTCTTCAATCTATCTTTGTTCAAGGTAATAGGTTAAGTGGCACAATTCCAAGTGCATATTTAAATAATGTATTATGGAAAACATGGAGTTATCAAAATTATATTTGCCCACAACAGAGCGGATATAGCTTCTATAATTGCCCTGAATAAAAAATATTTTAAATGATGTAAGTCATTGATTTTGAGGAAAATCTGCTACATTTTAAAAACAATTGTAGCAGATTTTTTTAAAAAACTATACCAAATATTTGGATTGTAAGAAATAATTCATACCTTTGTCATCCAAATGCGCCTAGTTTGAAGGCTAGGAGTTGAAAAATTAGAGGATTAGATAGTTTAAAAGGTTCTCAATTTTGCCGATGTAGCTCAGTTGGCCAGAGCAGCTGATTTGTAATCAGCAGGTCGTGGGTTCGAATCCCTCCATCGGCTCAAGTGTAAGGAAAATAAAGTTTTTACTAAAAAGGTTAGAAAATAAACTTTTTTATCAAAAAAGTTTAAATTTTTTTGAAATTAGATTTATCTTTATTATCTTTGCACCGATTTTAGGAATGAACCTTAGTTATTTAGCTTAATCAAGCAGTCAGTTTTGTTGAGTTTTCTGTTAAGGAATATTTAAAAGTCAAAAAGGGGAGATACCAAAGTGGCCAACTGGGGCAGACTGTAAATCTGCTGGCGCACGCCTTCGTAAGTTCGAATCTTGCTCTCCCCACACACAAAAACAAAAATAATCGCAATGCGGAAGTAGCTCAGTTGGTAGAGCATTAGCCTTCCAAGCTAAGGGTCGCGGGTTCGAATCTCGTCTTCCGCTCATTGAGAAATTAATTAAAATAATAACACAAATAAAATTTACCAGACATGGCTAAAGAAAAATTTGACCGTTCAAAACCACACGTAAACATTGGTACAATTGGACACGTAGACCACGGTAAAACTACTCTTACCGCTGCAATTACTACAGTATTAGCAAACGCAGGTCTTTCAGAACTTCGTAGTTTTGATTCTATCGACAACGCTCCAGAAGAGAAAGAGCGTGGTATTACTATCAACACTGCACACGTTGAGTATCAAACAGCTAATCGTCACTACGCTCACGTTGACTGTCCAGGTCACGCGGACTACGTGAAAAACATGGTTACTGGTGCTGCTCAAATGGACGGTGCTATCCTTGTAGTTGCTGCTACAGATGGTCCTATGCCTCAAACACGTGAGCACATTCTTTTAGCTCGTCAGGTAAATGTTCCTAGAATCGTAGTATTCCTTAACAAAGTTGACATGGTTGACGATGCTGAGATGCTTGAGCTAGTTGAAATGGAAGTACGTGAGCTACTTAGCTTCTACCAATACGATGGTGATAACGCTCCTGTTATCTTAGGTTCTGCTCTAGGTGGTCTTAATGGCGAGCCTAAATGGGAAACAGCTATCATGGAACTTATGGCAGCAGTAGATGAGTATATTGAAATACCTCCACGTGATAATGAAAAACCATTCCTTATGCCAGTTGAAGACGTATTCTCGATTACAGGTCGTGGTACAGTACTTACAGGTCGTATCGAAACAGGTATCGTAAACGTAGGTGATCCAGTTGAAATCATCGGTCTTGGTGAAAAACCAAAAACTTCTACTTGTACAGGTGTTGAGATGTTCCGTAAACTTCTTGATTCAGGTGAAGCAGGTGATAACGTTGGTCTACTTATGCGTGGTATCGACAAGAAAGAGGTTAAACGTGGTATGGTTGTAGCTAAACCAGGTTCAATCACTCCTCACACTTCATTCAAAGCTGAGGTTTATATCCTTAAGAAAGAAGAAGGTGGTCGTCACACTCCATTCCACAACAAATACCGTCCTCAATTCTACCTACGTACCCTTGACGTAACAGGTGAGGTAACACTTCCAGAAGGTGTAGATATGGTAATGCCAGGTGATAACGTAACTATTACAGTTGAGCTTATCTACCCAGTTGCTATCAACATGGGTCTACGTTTCGCTATCCGTGAAGGTGGTAGAACAGTAGGTGCTGGTCAAATCACAGAGATTATCTAATAAATCTCAATATATAGTGTGGCTTTTGAGCCACACTAACCTACGAGTGTAGTTCAAGGGTAGAATAGCGGTCTCCAAAACCGTTGATGGGAGTTCGAATCTCTCCACTCGTGCTAAAATATCAAAAAAATGAAGTTTATAGAATACATAAAAAACTCTTATAAAGAGCTGGTTGAAAAGGTAACATGGCCAACTTGGAGTCAACTACAAAATTCAGCAATAGTTGTCATAATAGCTTCCCTATTATTTGCTGTAGTTATCCTTGCTATGGATATTTCTTTCGAAACTATAATGAAAGCTGTTTACAGCATTCTTTATTAAACCAATTAACAGTTAAATTTATATGAGTGCAAAGACCGAGATGCAATGGTATGTGTTACGAGCCATTGGAGGTAAAGAGAAAAAAGTTAAGGAGTATATCGATGCGGCTATCCGCAATGGTGAACTTACTGACTATGTTTCTCAAGTATTAATCCCTACTGAAAAAGTTTATTCTATTGTAAACGGTAAAAAAATCAGTAGAGAGAGAGTCTCATATCCGGGATATGTATTAATTGAGGCACGCCTTATAGGCGAGGCTCCTCACATTCTTCGCAATATCACCAACGTAATGGGTTTCCTTGGAAATCCGAAAGACCCTGCTATGGGTGCTATACCACTTCGTCAAGATGAGGTAAATCGCATTCTAGGTTTTGTGGACGAGATGGCTGAGAGCGAAGAGGTGAACGAGACACCATTCTTGATTGGCGAAACAGTTAAAGTTGTTGATGGACCATTTGAATCTTTCGTAGGTACAATTGATGAAATCGATGAGGAGCGTAGAAAGCTTACTGTTTCTGTTAAGATATTTGGTGGTAAAACCCCAATGGAATTAGACTTCGTCCAAGTAGAAAAAGAACTTTAAATTATTTAATCACCATGGCAAAAGAGGTTGCTGCGTTTATTAAATTGCAGATTAAAGGTGGGGCTGCAAATCCTTCACCTCCAGTAGGTCCAGCGTTGGGTTCTAAAGGGGTCAACATTATGGACTTCTGCAAACAATTTAACGCACGTACACAAGAAAGTGCAGGTAAAGTTTTACCTGTAGTTATCACAGTATACAGTGATAAATCTTTCGACTTTATCATCAAACAGCCACCAGTTGCCGTTCAAATCAAAGATGCAGCTAAAATCAAGTCAGGATCTAAAGAGCCTAACCGTACAAAAGTTGGTTCGATAACTTGGGGTCAAATCCAAGAGATTGCTACTTCTAAAATGGCTGATATGAACTGCTTTGAACTAGCATCTGCTATGAAAATGGTCGCTGGTACTGCCAGAAGTATGGGTGTTAAAGTTGAGGGCGAATTTCCTAATAATTTGTAATCGATTACACAATTCATGAGTAAGCTGACTAAAAATCAAAAAATAGCCCTTTCAAAAATCGAGCAAGACAAAATCTACAAGATTGATGAAGCTGCACAACTAGTAAAAGATATTACTTATACTAAGTTTGATGCTTCTTTCGATATTGACGTTCGTCTTGGTGTAGATCCTAGAAAAGCAAACCAAATGGTTAGAGGCGTTGTCACTCTCCCTCATGGTACAGGTAAACAAACACGTGTGCTTGTGCTTTGTACTCCTGACAAAGAGGCTGAAGCTACTGCAGCTGGAGCTGAATTTGTAGGTCTTGACGAGTATATCGAGAAGATCAAAGGAGGTTGGACAGATGTCGACGTTATTATCACTACTCCTACGGTTATGGCTAAGGTTGGTGCTCTAGGTAGAATCCTAGGTCCACGTGGTCTTATGCCAAACCCTAAGACAGGTACTGTAACAATGGAGGTTGGAAAGGCCGTAACAGAAGTTAAAGCGGGTAAAATCGACTTTAAAGTAGACAAATTCGGTATTGTCCACACAACTATGGGTAAAGTATCATTTACTCCAGAGCAACTCGTAGAGAATGTTAAGGAGTTTATGTCAACTATTATCAAGTTAAAACCTTCAACTGTAAAAGGTGCTTATATTAAGAGCGTTTACGTCTCTTCTACTATGAGTCCTGGTGTTCCTGTTGAAATTAAATCAGTAGAGAAATAACATAAAATTGCCTTATAAGAATGAAAAGGGAAGAAAAAACATTAGTTATTAACGCTCTCGCTGAGAAATTACAATCGTTTCCTCACTACTACATCGTTGATATAGCTACATTAAATGCTGAAAAAACAGCTGCGCTAAGAAGCGAATGTTACAAAAGTGGGATTACTTTAGTAATGGTTAAAAATACCTTAATGCGTGAAGCTCTTAAAGCTACAGGCAAGGAGAATGAGGAGATTTTTGAAATCCTTAAAGGTTCTTCTTCTGTAATGTTTTGCGAGACAGGTAATGTTCCTGCAAAACTTATTAAAGAGTTTGGTAAGAAGCATGGTAAACCAGAACTAAAGGCTGCGTATGTAGACGAATGTACTTACATTGGTGCTGAAAACCTTGAGACACTTGTTAACATCAAGTCTCGTGAGGAACTTATTGGCGACATTGTTGGTCTTCTTCAATCTCCAGCGAAAAACGTTATCTCTGCTCTTCAATCGAGCGGACAGAAACTTTCGGGTATTGTTAAAACTTTATCTGAAAAAGCTGAGTAATTCAGCAATAAATAAAATTTCATTAATTATTTTTGTCAAACAATTTAAAAATTTATATAAAAATGGCAGATATCAAACAATTAGCTGAAGAGTTAGTAAACTTAACAGTTAAAGAAGTTAACGAACTTGCAACTATTTTAAAAGATGAGTATGGCATTGAGCCAGCTGCTGCTGCTGTTGCTGTTGCTGCTCCTGCAGCTGGTGCAGGCGAAGCTGCTGCTGAAAAAACATCTTTCGACGTAATCCTTAAATCTGCAGGTGGTACTAAACTACAAGTAGTTAAAGCGGTTAAAGAACTAGCTGGTCTTGGTCTTAAAGAGGCTAAAGATTTAGTAGATGCTGCTCCTAAAGCTATCAAAGAAGGCGTTTCTAAAGAAGAAGCTGAAGCATTAAAAGCTGCTCTTGAAGAAGCTGGTGCTGAAGTTGAAGTTAAGTAATTTCCACCCCTACTTTAAGGGAATACAGGTATAGAGTCTATGCAAATAGTCTCTATGCCTTTTTCTTGTCTTGCGGTATTTCGTTACTGCAATGACTTTTATAAAGATGGTTATGGCTTGAAGGTCAATGAATTACAACGACCTTAGCTGTGATTCTCTACTGGAAATTTTTCAAAATTGATAACAAAGACTTTTTTTTAAAATTGTTTAAATTTAAGGTTTAAAAAATTAAGAAAGAAAGTGTTAGGTTTCAAAATTAAAAATTTTCCTACAATATTACTCTAAACATGAAGGTTTAGAGAGAGAATATATTTGAATTTTTTTTACAATTTTATGCAATTGCAAATTTTTTGTACTTAAAATTTTAAATTGCACAAATAAAGTGTAAAACAGAAAATTCTTAGGAAAACATCATCAAATATTGATTAAATGTCTGAAATAACGTTAAATAATCGAATTAGCTTCTCATCTTCAAATGCCAAGATGGATTATCCCGACTTTTTGGAGATACAGCTTAAATCATTCCACGATTTCTTTCAGTTAGACACAACGTCGGAGAATAGACGTACCGAAGGGTTATATAAAGTTTTCTTAGAAAACTTCCCAATTTCGGATACTCGAAACAATTTCGTTTTGGAATTTATCGACTACTATGTTGACCCACCACGCTACTCTATCGATGAGTGTCTTGAGAGAGGACTTACCTATAATGTGCCACTTAAAGCCAAATTAAAGCTTTATTGTACCGACCCTGACCACGAAGATTTCGATACTGTGGTTCAAGATGTATATTTTGGTATGGTACCTTATATGACACCACGTGGTACTTTTGTTATCAATGGTGCTGAGCGTGTAATTGTATCGCAGCTTCACCGTTCACCTGGTGTGTTCTTTGGTCAAAGTACCCACTCAAACGGTACGAAACTATATTCTGCACGTATTATTCCATTTAAAGGATCGTGGATTGAGTTTGCAACAGACATTAACAATGTGATGTATGCCTACATCGACCGTAAGAAGAAACTTCCAGTAACGACGCTTCTTCGTGCGATTGGTTATGAGAGTGATAGCCAAATCTTAGAGATTTTTAGTCTTGCAGACGAGGTTAAAGTTTCGAAACCTGCTCTAAAAAAGGTTGTAGGTCGTAAGCTAGCTGCTCGTGTGCTTAAATCATGGGTTGAAGATTTCGTTGATGAGGATACAGGAGAGGTTGTATCTATCGAGCGTAACGAAATTATCATTGACCGTGAAACTGTTATCGAGGAGGATCACATTGATGAGATTCTTGAGGCAGGCAGCAAGACAATTCTTGTTTACAAGGAGGGTCAAAATAGTGCTGACTACACCATCGTTTCAAATACACTTCAAAAAGACCCATGTAACTCTGAAAAAGAGGCAGTGGTTTATATATACCGACAACTTCGCTCGTCAGAGCCACCAGATGAGGCTACAGCGAGAGATGTTATCGACAAGCTTTTCTTCTCAGACAAGCGTTACGACTTAGGTAATGTGGGTCGTTTCCGTCTGAATAAAAAATTGGAGCTTGATATTGACGAATCTACACGTGTCCTAACCAAAGAGGATATGATTTCGATTATTAAGTATCTTATCAACCTTATCTCTTCAAAAACTGAGGTTGACGATATCGACCACCTTTCAAACCGTCGTGTACGTACTGTTGGTGAGCAGCTTGCTAACCAATTCTCTGTAGGTTTTGCACGTATGGCACGTACAATTCGTGAGCGTATGAATGTGCGTGATAATGAGGTGTTTACTCCAATTGAGCTAATTAACGCTAAGACTCTATCTTCGGTAATTAACTCGTTCTTTGGTACAAATCAGTTATCACAGTTTATGGACCAAACCAACCCACTAGCTGAGCTAACTCACAAACGTCGTCTTTCGGCGTTAGGACCTGGTGGTCTATCTCGTGAGAGAGCAGGTTTTGAGGTTCGTGACGTTCACTACACTCACTACGGTCGTCTTTGTCCGATTGAGACTCCAGAGGGTCCAAATATCGGTCTGATTTCGTCGCTTTGTGTATTTGCAAAAATTAGCGAGATGGGTTTCATCGAAACTCCATATCGTAAAGTTGTAGATGGTAAAGTTGATGTTTCAGAGGGTTCTGTTCAATATTTCTCTGCTGAAGAGGAGGAGGACAAAATCATTGCGCAAGCAAATGCAGCTATCGACAGTGATGGTAACTTCTTAAACCCCGATAAAATCAAGGCTCGTTTGAATGCCGACTTCCCAAGTGCAACCTCTGAGGAGATTGAGCTTATGGACGTTGCTCCAAACCAGATTGCATCTATCGCTGCATCGCTTATTCCGTTCTTGGAGCATGATGATGCCAACCGTGCGCTGATGGGATCGAACATGATGCGTCAAGCAGTGCCGCTTATCAAGCCTGAGGCTCCAATCGTGGGTACTGGTCTTGAGGCTGATATTGTACGTGATAGTCGTGTTCAAGTTGTTGCTGAACGTGAGGGTGAGGTTGTGTTTGCTGATGCTACACAAATTCAAGTTAGATATGAAACTACTGATACTGAAAAGCTTATGAGTTTCAGACCAGAAGTTACAACATACAAACTTCCAAAATATCGCAAAACTAACCAAAGTACCTCTATCTTCCTACGTCCATTGGTAAGAGGAGGAGAGAAAGTGACAAAAGGTCAAATTATGACTGAAGGTTACTCTACTCAAAATGGTGAGTTAGCACTTGGTAAGAACCTAAAAGTGGCGTTCATGCCATGGAAAGGTTACAACTTTGAGGATGCGATTGTTATCTCTGAGCGTTTGGTTCGTGACGATGTTTACACATCTGTACACGTTGACGAATATGTTATGGAGGTGCGTGACACTAAGCGTGGAGTAGAGGAGTTAACCTCTGATATTCCTAACGTTTCTGAGGATGCAACTCGTGACCTAGACGAAATCGGAGTTATCCGTGTTGGTTCAATTGTTAAGCCAGGTGATATTCTTGTTGGTAAGATTACCCCTAAAGGTGAGTCTGATCCATCGCCGGAAGAGAAACTTCTACGTGCTATCTTTGGCGACAAAGCAGGTGATGTAAAAGATGCCTCAATGAAGGCTTCGCCATCGCTTCATGGTGTTGTTGTTGGGCGCAAACTATTTGCCCGTGCAAATCGTGAGGGTGGTAAAAAAGGTAAAAACTCGGAAAAAGGAGAGCTTGACAAGGCAGATGCTGAGTTCCTAATCGAAGTCGACAAGCTTACAGCTATCCTTATCAACAAACTTATGGTAATCCTTAATGGTAAGGCTGCTGCACAAGTTGTTGATTTAGTAGGTGCTAAGATTTTAGGTCAAGGTACTATCTTCAATGAGATGGTGCTTCGTGATATCGACTATATCAACATCAATCCTGTTGGTTGGTTAGAGGACAAAGAGGAGTCGGAGGTTGTAAAAACTACAATCAACAACTACGTTATCAGATATAAAGAGCTTGATGCCGCTCTTAAAAGAAAGAAACATGCCATTTCAAATGGTGATGAGCTTCCTACAGGCATTATTCAACTTGCGAAGGTTTATATCGCTAAAAAGCGTAAACTACGTGTAGGTGACAAAATGGCGGGTCGACATGGTAACAAAGGTATCGTTGCTCGTGTGGTACGTGACGAAGATATGCCATTCCTTGAGGATGGTAGCATCGTAGATATCGTACTTAACCCACTTGGTGTACCTTCTCGTATGAACTTAGGTCAGATTTACGAAACTGTTCTAGGATGGGCAGGTCGTCAGCTTGGATTGAAGTTTGCAACGCCTATTTTTGATGGTGCTTCACTAGAGGATATCAATGAATATGCTGCTCAAGCAGGTATTCCAAGAAGTGGACGTACTTATCTTCGTGACGGTGGTACTGGTGAGATGTTTGACCAACCTGCAACAGTAGGTGTGGTTTACATGCTTAAACTAGGTCACATGGTTGACGATAAGATGCACGCTCGTTCGATTGGACCTTACTCTCTTATTACGCAACAGCCACTTGGTGGTAAGGCACAATTTGGTGGTCAGCGTTTCGGAGAGATGGAGGTTTGGGCACTTGAGGCATTTGGTGCTGCAAATATCCTCCAAGAGATTCTAACTATTAAGTCGGATGACGTAATGGGTCGTGCGAAGGCTTATGAGGCGATTGTTAAGGGTGATAATCTTCCACCTGCAGGTATTCCTGAGTCGTTGAATGTACTTCTTCATGAGTTAAAAGGTCTTGCCCTTAGCGTTAGACTTGACTAATTCTTGTAATACCTATTGAGGAATGCCAATAAAGGTTTGAAAAACCTTCTTCCGCTTTTTGCGAGCGGAGCGAAGCCGTGAGTGAAAACGAACGATTTTTGCCAGCCCTTTGGGCGTGCTTTTTTTAAAAAAGCATTAACAAAAGTTATTTTTTTACAACTCGGATTGCAAAAATAGCACAAAAATTTCAAACCTTTATTCGCATGAGGAGTAAAAATATATTGTATGGCTGCTCTACTTCCATATAGTAGAGCAGCATACTTAAAAAACTATTTTTTTTGCTCCCATAAGCAATTTGAAGTTAAATTTAAGCACTTATAAGTAGTGCAGTAGCGAAAAATCTAGGTTAGTCGCTATAAAAATTCTCAAAAATATGTCATTTAAAAAAGAGAATAAAACCAATACGGCTTTTTCTAAAATCTCTATTAGCATAGCATCGCCAGAGGAGATTCTAGCTGCCTCTAGTGGTGAGGTTTTAAAGCCAGAAACTATCAACTATCGTACATACAAGCCTGAGCGTGATGGTCTTTTCTGTGAGCGCATTTTTGGTCCAGTAAAGGATTATGAGTGTCATTGCGGTAAATATAAAAGAATCCGTTATAAAGGCATCGTCTGCGACCGTTGCGGTGTTGAAGTTACAGAAAAAAAAGTTCGTCGTGAGCGTACAGGTCACATCGCTCTTGTTGTGCCTGTAGTACATATCTGGTATTTCCGTTCGCTTCCTAATAAGATTGGTTATCTTATTGGTGTGCCTACAAAAAAACTTGATACTGTAGTATATTACGAGCGTTTTATCGTAGTTCAAGCAGGTGTGGCCGAAGGTGTTAAAGACCTTGACCTACTTTCAGAAAAAGAGTATCTTGATATCCTTGATACCCTTCCTAAAGGTAATCAACAGCTAGATAACGACAATCCTGATAAATTTATCGCCCTTATGGGTGCTGAGGCTATCTACATGCTACTTCAGAGAGTCAACCTTGACGAATTGTCATACTCTCTACGTAACAAAGCTAGCAACGAAACTTCTCAGCAACGTAAGAGTGAGGCTCTAAAGCGTCTTAATGTTGTAGAGGCATTCCGTGCTTCGGTCGACATTAACAAGCCAGAGTGGATGGTACTAAAAATTGTGCCAGTTATCCCACCAGAGCTACGTCCGCTTGTGCCACTTGATGGTGGTCGTTTCGCAACTAGCGACCTTAACGACCTTTACCGTCGTGTAATCATTCGTAACAACCGCTTAAAGCGTCTAATGGAGATTAACGCACCAGAGGTTATCCTACGTAATGAAAAACGTATGCTTCAAGAGGCTGTCGACTCTCTATTCGACAACTCTCGTAAGAGCAACGCTGTTAAAACAGAATCAAATCGCCCACTAAAATCGCTATCTGATAGCTTAAAAGGTAAACAAGGACGTTTCCGTCAAAACCTTCTTGGTAAGCGTGTCGACTATTCGGCTCGTTCGGTTATCGTCGTTGGTCCAGAGCTAAAGATGCACGAAATGGGTATCCCTAAAGATATGGCCGCTGAGCTTTACAAACCATTTATTATACGTAAGCTTATCGAGCGTGGTATTGTTAAAACTGTAAAATCGGCTAAAAAGATTATCGACCGTCGTGATCCTGTAGTTTGGGACATCCTAGAGAATGTTCTTAAAGGTCACCCAGTTCTTATGAACCGTGCCCCTACTCTTCACCGTCTTGGTATTCAGGCTTTCCAGCCAAAGCTTATCGAGGGTAAAGCTCTTCAACTCCATCCACTTGCTTGTACGGCGTTCAATGCCGACTTTGACGGTGACCAGATGGCAGTCCATCTTCCACTTGGAAATGCGGCTATTTTGGAGGCTCAAATTCTTATGCTTGGTGCTCACAATATCCTTAATCCTGCAAATGGTGCGCCTATTACTGTACCATCTCAAGACATGGTTCTTGGTCTGTACTACATGACCAAACCACGTTCAGGAGTTGTTGGCGAGGGGTTAACTTTCTACTCTCGTGAAGAGGCTTTAATCGCCTACAACGAAAAGAGAGCTGGTCTACACGCAAAAGTTAAGCTACTTTTCAAAAAAGAGGGTGAAAAAAGCGAGTTAATCGAGACAACTGTTGGACGTATAATGTTCAACGAGTTTGTTCCTGCTGAGTGTGGCTACATCAATGAGCTTCTAACAAAAAAATCGCTTCGTGATATTATCGGTTTCGTAATGAAACAATCGGGTGCTGCACGTACTGCTGCTTTCCTTGATGATATTAAGAGTCTTGGTTATAATGCTGCATTTAGAGGTGGACTTTCGTTCAACCTTGACGCTGTAATTATCCCTAAAGAGAAAGAGGAGCTTGTAAACGATGGTTATGCACAGGTTGCTGAGGTGATGGAATCATATAATATGGGTCTTATCACAAATAACGAGCGTTACAACCAGATTATTGATATCTGGACACACACAAACTCTCGTCTTACTCACACAGTGCTTAAACAGCTTACCGAAGATAATCAAGGTTTCAACCCAGTATATATGATGCTTGATTCAGGTGCCCGTGGTTCGAAAGAGCAGATTCGTCAGCTCTCTGGTATGCGTGGTCTGATGGCGAAACCTCAAAAATCGGGTTCTGATAGTGCTCAGATTATCGAAAATCCCATCCTTTCTAACTTTAAAGAGGGTCTTTCGGTTCTCGAATACTTTATCTCTACCCACGGTGCTCGTAAAGGTCTTGCCGATACCGCACTTAAAACAGCCGATGCTGGTTACCTTACTCGTCGTCTTGTTGACGTTGCTCAAGATGTTATCATCAATGAAGTGGATTGTGGTACTCTACGTGGTTTGAATGCTACTGCGATCAAACGTAACGAAGATGTGGTTCAAACTCTTTATGAGCGTATCTTAGGACGTACAGCTGTTGCTGATGTTATCCACCCACTTACAGGCGAGCTTATCGTATCGGCAGGTGAGGAGATTACAGAAGATATAGCTACGCTAATCGAAAAATCGCCTATCGAGCAGGTTGAAATTCGCTCGGTACTTACTTGTGAATCTAAAAAAGGTGTTTGTGCTAAATGTTATGGTCGCAACCTTTCTACAGGTCGCAAAGTACAGTTAGGTGAGGTTGTGGGTGTTATCGCTGCACAATCAATCGGTGAGCCAGGTACACAGCTTACACTTCGTACATTCCACGTCGGTGGTGTGGCAGGTGGTGTTGCTGCTGACAATAAAGTTATTGCTCGTTACGATGGTCGTGTCGAAATCGACGACTTAAAAACTGTTGAGACAGAGATTGATGGTGTTAAACAAAACGTCGTTATTAGCCGTCTTTCTGAGCTTCGTATCGTAGATGTAAATACAGGTATCACTCTATTTAATAGCACTGTACCTTACGGTTCTATCCTTTATATCGAAAATGGTGCAATGGTTACCAAAAACGATTTAATTTGTGAGTGGGATCAATACAACGCTGTAATTATCTCTGAATTTAACGGTCAGATTATCTTCGATAGCGTTATCGAGGGTGTAACTTACCGTGAAGAGGCTGATGAGCAGACTGGTTTCCGTGAGAAGGTAATTATCGACTCTCGTGACAAAACCAAAAACCCTGTTATTAAGATTGTAAACGACGAAGGTGAGGATATCAAACACTACAACCTTCCAGTAGGTGCGCATATCGTAGTAAAAGAGGACTCTGACATCAAAGCTGGTGATATTCTTATCAAAATTCCTCGTGTTGCTGGTAAAGCAGGCGATATCACAGGGGGTCTACCTCGTGTTACTGAGCTATTCGAGGCTCGTAATCCGTCGAATCCTGCTGTTGTTTCAGAAATTGATGGTGAGGTATCGTTCGGTAAAATTAAGCGTGGTAATCGTGAAATTATCGTCACTTCTCGTACAGGTGAAGTTGTTAAATATCTTGTACCGCTTGCTCGTCAAATTCTTGTTCAAGAGAATGACTACGTTAAAGCAGGTATGCCGCTTTCAGATGGTGCAACCACACCAGCCGATATTCTTGCAATCCAAGGTCCTACCAAGGTTCAAGAGTATATCGTAAATGAGGTTCAAGAGGTGTACCGTATGCAGGGTGTGAAGATTAACGACAAACACTTTGAGGTTATCGTTCGTCAGATGATGAATAAAGTACGTATTAGCGATCCAGGTGACACCAACTTCCTAGAGGAGCAAGTAGTCGACAAATGGGAATTCCAAATGGTTAATGACGAAATCTACGATAAGAAAATTGTTGTTGAAAGCGGTGATTCTACAGAGCTTCGTCCTGGTCAAATCGTAACGCTTCGTCGTCTACGTGATGAAAACTCTTCACTAAAACGTCGTGACCTACGTCAGGTAGAGGTTCGTGATGCAGTTCCTGCAACTAGCAACCAGGTGCTTCAAGGTATCACTCGTGCAGCTCTTCAAACAAACAGCTTTATCTCAGCTGCTTCGTTCCAGGAGACTACAAAAGTGCTTAATGAGGCTGCTATACGTGGTAAAGTCGATCCATTAGAGAAACTAAAAGAGAATGTTATCTGTGGTCACCTAATCCCAGCAGGTACTGGTACTCGTATGTTCCAAGACCTTGAGGTAAAAGTGAAATAATAGATACTTTTAGAAATCAGATACTAAAGGTCAGAGATTAGAGAAAAAGGGGTTAGTAACACCTTTAAGCTCTAATTTCTGACCTTTTTTTGTGGTAAATCCGCTAGTAACCATATCCCGTGTAAGCATTGCAAATAAGCCGTATAGGAAATAAAAAAACCGTTCAAAATCACTTTATTAGCTATTTTGAACGGTTTTTATGTGGCTTAGAAAATTTATTTTTTGAAATTTTTTAGCAAGAATTTTTTTAATTCTTCTTCTGTTGTTTTGTCGGTGATGTTGCTGAGGGCGAAATTAAACCACTCTATTGGCTCTATATCTAGCTCTTTGCAAGTGGAGATAAAGGTGTAGAATAGTGCATTATCTTCGGCTCCTTTGCTGCATCCTGAGAATAGGTAATTCTTTCTGCCTAATGTTACTGGGCGAACTGCTCGCTCTATCGAATTGTTGTCTATCTCGTAGCGACTATCTGAGCAGTATCTGCTGATTCTTGGGAGCATTAAGTAGTGTAAAACAATTATTGCCATATTCTTAATAGCACTCTTGGAGCGATATTTTTCACTATTAAATCTCAATATAGAACCACT
>JAWXTR010000013.1:0-36526 GCA_044433365.1 Rikenellaceae bacterium | reverse complement strand
TACAAACCGCCAAGGCACAATGTCTCTACGGGGTATTATCAAAACTCGATTTTAGACGTAGCAGGGCTACGTCTCTACTGCTGTGTGCGGAAACAGTTTTTGAGAAAAATCCAGAAAAATATCTTAAAATTTCAAACCTTTATTCGCATTAATAATTAATAATTAGCAAATGTAGTGAAAATTAGTATAAAATGCCAATAAAGTGCAAGAAAAACTTTCTTCCTCTTTTTGCGAGCGGAGCGAAGCCGTGAGTGAAAACTCAGCGATTTTTGCCAGCCCAAAGGGCGTGCTTTTTTTAAAAAGCATTAACAAAAGTTACTTTTTTGTAACTTGGATTGTAAAATAGCTCAAAATAGCTCGAAAATTTCAAACTTTTATTCGCATATAAAATACTAATCGGTGTAATGTAATTATTGTGTTATGTTATATTTTTGGGTTTGTTTTATATGGGATTCAGATGTTGCTTTAGGGAACTTCTAAATTCTGAATTTCGGAGCCTTTACATTTTAAGACTTCATCTGTAAAATCCAAACCTAAAGCCTTAAAAAGAAAAATATCTCAAAATCAAGAATTTAGAACTCCCTTAAATAATTATTTTACCCTACTTAATTAAAATAGCATGTATTGTATTAAAATCAGTTTTTATTGGACTTTTTATAGAAAATATGTTAATTTTTGTAGAAAAATTGGAAAATAAAGGTGTTTTTACCTATTTTTGTAAAAATCAACTTATTTAAATACAATAAAAATGGATATAAATAATTTAAAACAGATTTTTGAAGTAGAGGTGTTGGAGCTTGATAGCTGGGTGAAAAGGGCTTATAAAAACAACTTTTTTGAGATAATTTATATCGAAAGCGGTAGTGGTAGTCAGTGTATAAACTATAATGAATTTGAGTATAGAGCTGGCAATATATTTCTGCTTCCTCCACTAAATTGTCACTCGTTTAAGATTAAAGAGAGTACAAAATGTTATGTTATACGCTTTTGTGATCTATATTTTCGCAACGACAACAACTCTGCCGATTATAATAAATGGTTTGAAGATATTTCATATATTTTAGCAAACTACAATCGTGTTCCTGGTGATATAATCGACTCACAGCAGGAGCGACAATATATAAAATCGTCGATAATATCTATTTATCGTGAATATTTCGACTCTGATAAATATTCTAAGGGCATAATATTAGCAAATGTCAGCTCAATTCTCAATATTTTAGCTCGAAATATAGAACTTAGATTTGCAGATTGCATCAGCCATAATGATAGTCGTTTTAGTGCGATTATTAGATATATTGGCACACATCTTATGGATAATGAGAGGCTAAAAATAGATGCTGTAGCCGATAAATTTGGGATTTCAAAAGGCTATTTTTCAGATTATTTTAAGAAACATGCTGGAATAAATTTTGGAGAGTATATTGTACGGGCAAAACTTCGATTAGCCGAAACCTACATTCTTCACAGTGATAAATCGCTAAAAGAGATAGCCTACGCACTGAATTTTTCAGATAGTAGCCATCTCTCTAATTCATTTAAAAAATATTATGGTATTACTGTAGGTAAGTTTAAACAACTTGGTGGACAGATGGAGAGAGTGCTTTGCTAGTAGGTAAATTTTTTGAGGGAAATTAGTAAAAGGTGTTTGCGAATCCGCCTCCCTATTTTTTATTATCTAATAAAACCAAAGTACGAAACAACATTTTGCCACTATTGCTGCCAATAAGACGATTGTAGTAGTGTTGAGCTTGTGTCATTTCGTAGTATCCAGATAGAAAATTTGCGATAATATCAGCTTCAAAAAGAGGCATAAACTTAAACTCATTTGCTGAGCGGTGTTGGTGGTGTGTGCCCACTACGTTTGAAAGCCAACTCTTTTGTTCTGGTGTTAGAGTTGATATATTGCTAAGTAGCTTATCGGTTTCGATACGTCCAACTATCTGCTGACTGACAGGTAGGCTATTGCCATAAATCTCTTTTGCCTCAGGACACCCTATATCGTGTAGCCAAGCTGCCATTTCGAGCATATCCACGCTTTTGCTATCCAATCCTTCGCCTGTTGCTATTAGACGAGTGTAAGAGACAACCTCTTGCGTATGTAAAATATCTTCACGCATTGATGGGTATTTTGCATAATATGTAATAACCATCTGAGCAATAGTATCTTTTATGTTTTTCATAATAATTAATTTTTAGAAAGCTCTTTGCGGTATTCCGAAAACAGCTTTGATTTAGAGATAAAGCCAAGATAACGCTTCTCTTCATTAACAACAGGTAGGTTCCACTCTTCGCTCTTATCAAATTTATCCAATATTGATGAAATTGGCTCATTAATCGAGATAATCTCTTTTGGTACAGTCATATATTCAAAAACTCTGCGTTTGTTGTAAATATTTGGTTTAAATATATCTGAGCGTATATCGTTCAGAGTTACATAACCCTCAATTTCACTATTATCATTGAGAATTGGAAATAGATTTCGACGACTTACGCTTACCGCCTCGACTAGCTGCTGTAGGTTGTCGTTAATTTTTACGGTTGTAAAATCTCGCTCAATTAAATTTTCTAAATCTACAAAAAGTATTGAGCGATCTTTAGCTAGCGATACAGTATCGCCTTTTAGAGCCAATTCACGTGTGTAAACCGAATATGGAGAGAAGTAGTAGCAAAGCGCAAACGAGACAGCCGACACCAACATAAGCGGCATAAACAACCTATATCCACCAGTAATTTCGGCAATCAAAAAGACAGCAGTAAGAGGTGAATCCATCGCTCCAGACATCACACCAGCCATCCCAACAAGGGTAAAAGGCATTACAGGTAGGTCAAGATTAAAAAGATGGTTTAGAAGCGTAGCGGTGAAAAATCCTGTAAATGCACCCAAAAAAAGCGAAGGTGCAAATGCTCCCCCTGCTCCCCCTGCCGCATTTGTTAGAGCCATGGCAATAGATTTTAACAACATAATAGCCGCTGTAAAACCTAAAATAACCCAAATATTATCACGAAATTGAAATAGAGGGGTGTTTTTTAATATGTATGCAGTATCACCCTCAATTAGAGCTGAAATAGAGTTGTAACCTTGACCATAAAGAGGAGGAAAAATCATAATCAGCAGACCTATCGACACTCCACCAATAATCCATTTCATATATTGTCGCTGGATTTTCTTAAACATCGACTCTATTTTTGAACCAGTATAGATAAGGTAATATGCTGCAAAACCACAAATTATAGCAAGTAGAATGTAGTAGGGCATGTGTGCCACTTGAATATCGTTCGAGGTTAGGGTAACCATAAATACGGGGTCGAAACCGTGAAGAAAATAGATAATTGATGCCGATGTCACCGCTGCAATAAGAATAGGCACAATCGAAGTTGTCGAAATATTGAGCATTAACACCTCCATCACAAAAATTACCCCTGTAATTGGTGCTTTAAAGATACCAGCAAGCGCAGCAGCAGCTCCGCAACCCAGTAGAATTGTTGTATTGCGGTAGTTCATCCTAAACACACGAGCTATATTCGAACCCAGTGCAGCACCCGTCATTACAATAGGTGCCTCAGGACCTACCGAACCCCCAAAACCGATTGTAGTGGCACCTCCAACGATTGAGGAGTAGATGTTGTGTGGTTTGATATATGAGCGTTTGTGAGTAATGGCGTGAAGTATTCTTGTCACTCCATGTCCAATATTATCTTGTATTATCTTTTTTGTGAATATTGTAACCAAAATAATACCTATTACAGGCATCACAAAGTATAAAAAGTTGAAACTGCTCTCATCTTGAGTAACCGAACTAACAAAACGACGAATTGTCGTAACACAAAACTCAAAAGAGTAGGCTGCTGCTGCTGCCACAATACCAATTATAATCGATATTAATATTAATAATTGCTTTTCTGACAGGCGTTTAGCAAGCGTTATAAGATAACGATGTATAACATCTAATTTCTGAATTTTCATCTTTTTTCGGTTTTAAAGTCGAACGGAACAACTTCATTATAATGTAAAATTATTATAGAATTTTTGCAATTTGCAAAAATTTTAAAATAATTTTTATTTTTTGTCTATATTTTTCGTATTTTAATTTGTAAATAGCGTGAAATCGAAAAATTATTTGCAAACCTACAATTTTTTTTCCATATATCAAAACTTATTGGTTATTAATGAATTGAGATAATAAATTATTTGAATAAATAGTGTTATTAAAAAAATCTTTAAGAAAGTAGTTAATAATAGCTTAATATTTCAAATAATTTTATTAAATTTGCAAAGATGTATTTATTGGGGAGTTGTGCAGTTAGCTTTAAAAAATAAATTTTAGGCTCAATCTACAAGTAGTTTTTTACCCCCCCCTTTATTTATTTTAGTATTTTAGAGTAATGGCTTTTGTTGGCAGAAAAAAACCAGATTGGTTAAAGATAAAGATAGAAAATAGAGCAGAGTTTGCATTTGTGTCCAAAATTGTGGCAGAAAATAATTTGCACACTATATGCAGTAGTGGAAAGTGTCCCAATATGAGTGAATGTTGGAATAGAGGCACTGCCACTTTTATGATTCTTGGCGATATTTGTACTCGAAATTGTAAATTTTGTGCTACAAAAAGCGGTAAACCTCTTGAAATAGACCAAAATGAGCCTGTAAAGCTCGCTCGTTCTGTTTCGCTTATGAAGCTAAAACATTGCGTTATTACCTCGGTAGATAGAGACGACCTAAAAGATGGTGGTGCAAGCCATTGGGTTAAGGTGGTTGAAAAGGTAAAGGAGCTTAATGCTCAAACCACTGTCGAGATACTAATTCCCGATTTTGATGCTTATTTTTCTCTTTTAGAGATAGTTGCAGCTTCAAAAGCAGATATTTTTGGTCATAATATCGAAACTGTCGAGAGAGTTACGCCTCTTGTAAGATCGAGAGCCTCTTACGAAAAATCGATGAAGGTGTTGAGCTTTCTTGCCTCAAAAGGTTTG
Source organism: Rikenellaceae bacterium (assembly GCA_044433365.1). GTDB lineage: Bacteria > Bacteroidota > Bacteroidia > Bacteroidales > Rikenellaceae > CAMQVM01. The sequence goes on along the minus strand of JAWXTR010000013.1, from coordinate 31,555 downwards.
AGAGTAAAGAGCGGTTTGATGGTCGGAATTGGTGAAACTAATCAGGAGGTACGCACAACACTTCAAGATTTATACGATAATGGATGTAGAATTTTAACAATAGGTCAATATCTTCAACCAACTAAGGCGCATATCGAAGTTGATAGATATGTAACCCCCGAGGAGTTCGACTCTTTTAAAGAGTGGGCACTGGAGATAGGGTTTGATTATGTGGAGAGTGCTCCGCTGGTACGCTCGTCGTATATGGCTGAAAAGGCTATGATTAACCTTAGAGAGACAACAAAAAAATAGATAGTTTTTCTTTTTAATAACAACTTTGCAAAGAAAAATTATCTAAAAACAATATAGGATGTTATGGTAAAAGTTATAGATAAAGGCGTTATCGAATATGCTAAGGCATGGGAGTTTCAAAAAGAGATTTTTGAGGCTATCTCCTCTGGCACTGATAAAGAGGCTGGTTATCTTGTCTACTGTGAGCATCCCCACGTGTACACACTCGGAAAAAGCGGTCAAGCGGGCAATTTACTTGTCGATGATGCGTTTTTAAAGAGTATAGATGCCACTTTCTACAAAACAGATAGAGGTGGCGATATTACTTACCATGGCTACGGTCAAATTGTAGGTTATCCTATACTTAATCTTGAACGATATGGACTATCGCTCAGAGAGTATATTGAGCTATTAGAGCAGGCTGTAATCAACTGCTTAGCTCGTTTTGGTATTGAAGCAGGCAGAATTTCAGGGGCTACTGGTGTTTGGATTAGTAGTGGAGGGCGAGAGCGTAAAATTTGCGCTATTGGAGTCAGAGCCTCACGTTATGTTACAATGCATGGTTTTGCACTAAATGTCAATACCGATTTGAACTATTTTAACTATATAAACCCTTGTGGATTTACAACCAAAGGGGTCACCTCGATGAGAGAAGAATTATCAGTAAAAGAGGTTATGTTTGAGAGTGTCAAAGAGATTTTTACTCAAGAATTTGACGCACTTTTTGGTGAGAAACGCCAATAGAGGTTTGAAAAACCTTCTTCCGCTTTTTGCAAGCGGAGCGAAGCCGTGAGTGGAAACTCAGCGATTTTTGCTAGCCCAAAGGGCGTGCTTTTTCTAAAAAAGCATTAATAAGAGTTATTTTTTTATAACTCGAATAGCAAAAATAGCTCAAAATAGCTCAAAAATTTCAAACCGTATTCACATGAGAAATAAAGAAATAAAAAATATAAAATATGTTAGCAGAAAAACAGTGGATTCTCCTTCCCCAGTCGGAAAAGGAGGATGCACAAAGGCTTTCAGATAGCCTTCAGATTCCTGTTGTTCTGGCTAATCTACTGATTCAGAGAGGTGTAAAAGACGAAAAGGAAGCTATAAATTTCTTTTCGCCCTCTTTGGATAATTTGCACAACCCGTTTCTTATCAAAGATATGGATAGGGCTGTTGAGAGGGTAGAGAATGCCATTAATACAGGTGAAAAGATTTTAGTTTATGGTGACTATGATGTAGATGGAACTACAGCCGTTGCCTTGGTCTACAAGTTTTTGACCTCTATAGGTCACACACAAATTTCGTTCTATATTCCTGATCGTTACACTGAAGGATATGGAATTTCGCTAAAAGGAATCGACTATGCTGTCGACAATGGTTTTAGTCTAATTATTGCGCTAGATTGCGGAATTAAGGCGATAGACAAGGTTGATTATGCAGCAAAAAGAGGGGTTGATTTCATTATTTGCGACCACCATCTTCCAGACGAAACAATACCTGATGCAGTTGCTGTTTTAGATAGCAAAAGGGTAGATTGTACCTATCCTTTTAAGGAACTTTCAGGGTGTGGAGTGGGCTTTAAACTGGTTCAAGCTTATAGCCAAAAAAATAATATTCCATTTGAAAAGGTGGAGGCACTTCTCGACTACGTTGTAGTGTCGATTGCCTCAGATATTGTGCCTGTAACGGGCGAAAATCGTATTTTAGCCCATTTTGGACTAAAACGTTTAAATTCTGACCCTACACGTGGTTTGCAATCGATTATCAAAATTTGTGGTCTCGAAAAACACCCTATCACTATCGATGATATTGTGTTTAAAATAGGTCCACGCATCAATGCCGCAGGGCGTATGGAGGTGGAGATAGACGAAGAGAGTTCGAAAAACTCTGGTGGAAATAATGCCGTAAGGCTTCTAATCTCTACTACCGACGAAAGAGCGCAAAAATATGGAAATATAATCGACGTTAACAATAACAACCGCAAGGAAATTGACCGCTCTATCACAACCGAAGCGCACAAAATCCTCGAACAGCAAAATCTTATAAAAGAGGCTAAATGTACTGTTCTCTACAACCCTGAGTGGGTAAAAGGAGTTGTTGGAATTGTCGCTTCACGTCTAATTGAACGATATTATCGCCCAACAGTGGTGTTAACAATGTCTAATGGCTTTATTACAGGCTCTGCTCGTAGTGTACCGGGTTTCGACCTCTATCAAGCGATTGAGTCGTGTGCCGATATACTTGAAAATTTTGGTGGACACACCTACGCTGCTGGTCTTACTATGCGTCCAGAAAACTTAGAGACTTTTAAAGCTCGTTTTGAAGCGTATGTAAACCAAAACATTAACGACGATATGTTGGTTCCGAAAATTGAGATAGATTCAGATTTAACAGTCGAGGAGATAACACCTAAATTTAGAGAGACTCTTTGCAAATTCCAACCTTTTGGACCTGGTAATCCATCGCCAATATTCCGCACAAAGCGAGTATCCGATTTTGGACATGGTCGTAAAGTTGGTGGTGAGTTAGAGCATCTTAAAATGGATATTATCGACTCAACAAGTTCAACGCCTATCTCTGCTATAGCCTTTGGCTTGGCACGTTTTGCCCCGAAAGTGCTTTATGGAGGAATGTTTGATATCTGTTACTGGGTGGTCGAGAATAGCTATAGAGGTGAGGTAAAACCGCAGCTTCGAATTAAGGATATTAAGATTAGTAAGTAATAATTACAGGGAAGTTTTTAAGGGAACTTCTAAAAATCGAATAAAACCAATTATTAGAATTCCCCTGAATTTTAGGGAACTTCTAAAATCTAGCTTTCGGAGCTTTTCCGTTTTAAGGCTTCATATTTGAATTTTGCAAAAAAGGGCGGTAGAGCCACTACAGCCCATATTTCCAAAATCCAAATCTAAAACCTTAAAACAAAAAATCTCTCAAAATCCAGAATTTAGAACTCCCCTTTAGCTTTTGAAATTCCCTACAATAATTGGCTCAAAATGGATAATAAAGAGCTTATAAAAGAGATATATAGCTGTTTTTGCAGCTGTGATGCTCTCTCTACCGATAGTCGTACTATTGCTGGTATGGTCAAAGAGGGTAAAAAGGTTATGTTTATTGCTTTAAAAGGTGAGCGATACGATGCAAATCAGTTTATTGATAAAGTATTAGATAGTGGTGCAGCTTATGTTGTCACCACTTCTAATAAATATAGCGATGATAGTCGTAGAGACGATAGGTCTATCGTCTGTAATGCTGTCACCGCTTCTAATAATTATAGAGGTGATAGTAGGGTGATAGAGGTAAAAGATACTCTGTTGGTTCTCCAACAGCTTGCTACATACCACCGAGAACAGATGAATGCCAAAATTGTGGTCGTAACAGGCTCTAATGGAAAAACTACCACAAAAGAGCTATTAACAGCTGTTTTATCGCAAAAATATAGCGTAATTTCTACCGTAGGCAATCTAAACAACCATATAGGAGTGCCGCTTACGCTACTATCTATCACCAAAAATAATCAAATTGCAGTTGTAGAACATGGAGCAAACCATATTGGCGAAATAGCCGAACTTTGCTCAATCTCAAAGCCCGATTTTGGAATTATTACCAATATTGGTCGTGCCCATTTAGATGGTTTTGGAGGTGCAGAGGGGATAGTAAGAGCAAAAGGTGAGCTTTACGACTATCTTGCCAAAAATGGTGGAGTTGCATTCTATAATAGTGATATTCAAAATATCAAAAACAAAATTGATAGCTATCAAACTCTTAAAATCATAAGCTACAATAGCGAAAAATATGATGTAGAGTCAATTGCATCTTCTTCGCAAATGAAGTTCAAAAAAAGCGGAGTTGAAGTCTCTACAAATTTAATTGGCGACTACAATATTTTTAATGTATTGGCAGCTATTGAGATAGGTGCCTATTTTGAGGTTGAAATTGACTCTATTTTGTCGGCAATATCTAGTTATGTTCCTCGAAATATGCGTTCGCAGTTAACTACTACCGATAGAAATAGTGTGGTTGTCGATGCCTATAATGCAAATCCATCGAGTATGGAGGTTGCAATAGATAATTTTTCGAAAAATTCTACGTTTTCTCAAAAGCAGCTCTATATTTTGGGTCAAATGAACGAACTTGGCTCATATAGTGAGGTAGAACATCAAACAGTTGTTGAAAAACTTTCAAAAATTGGAGCGGAAGCTATTTTAATTGGCAAAGAGTTTGAAAAGTCAGCAAATATGTATGGCTACAGTTGGTATGAGAGTGTGGAGAGTGCGATAGAGAGTGCTGATTTCGAAAAAATCGAAAATTACAATATTTTATTGAAAGGTTCTCGCTCTGTAGGTGTCGAAAAAATATTAGAAAAATTGTAATTCTAAAAATCTCTCAAAATAGAGAAATAAGAGAACTATCCGTAAATAATTATAAAATGAGATTAATTAAAGGTATATTAATATTATTGAACTATCTAGTGACTATTCTAGCCTCTGCTGGGATGTTTCTTTCTTATCTCTCATCTATAACTGAGCCTGCTTCTACATGGTGGTTGCCATATTTTTCGTTAGCAGCACCTTTTTTTGTAGTTCTTGCGGTGATAATGTTTCTTGTAAATTTAGTAAGATTAAATTTCTTAGCCATTTTGCCGTTAATTCCGCTTGCTCTCTCTCTTCCAAAAGTTGCAAGTCAGTTTAACTACCCAATACGAAAAGAGTATCCCACAAGTGGTGAAATTTTGAAGGTTGCATCGCATAATGTATACACCTTTCATGACTCCGATTGGCAGCCAGTAATCGATTCTACAATAAACTTTTTGAGCGTTCATCAACCCGATATTTTTGCGATTCAAGAGTATGAAGATTTTGATGATAAAAACAAAACTGCTATTCAATCGGCTTTGAAAGAGTATAAATATTCTGTTACGGATTTTATCAATGAGGGCGAAGGCGGTTTTGGAATGGCAATCTATTCAAAATTAAAAATTGTTGATAGTGGTGCCTACTACGACGAAGATTTGGTTGTGGCACAATGGGCAGATGTTGTGATGAAAAAAAGTCAAGATACTATCCGTTTTTTTAATCTTCATCTTAAATCTAACGGAATTAGCGATATGAACGAAATGCTCTTTAATGCTCAGAATATTAGAGATATAGAGCTTGATCAAAACGAAAAGGATTTAGCAAAAGAGATACTAAAAAAACTCCGAGATAATTCGCAATTCCGTGCAATTCAGGCACAAACTGTTGCTCAAATGGTAGAAGAATCTCCATATAGCGTAATTGTAAGTGGTGATTTTAATGATGTTCCTTTCTCCTTTAGTGTCAATACAATTAGAGGGAAACTTCAAGATACATTTACCGAGAATGGTAGAGGTTATGCCTACACCTTTAATCGCTTGATGAGTCTACTAAAAATAGATTATGTATTTGTCGATGATAGCTATCATGTCATAAAATACGACACTTATGATGTGACTTACAGTGATCATAATCCGATTATTGTGACGTTGACTTACGGAGAAAAGTAGATAACGAACAAAAAATCTCTCAAAATCCAGAATTTAGAACTCCCCTCAAATTATTTGTTGCTATCAAATATGCGCCAAATAAAATATAGACCAGCTTTGTATGGTAGTAACCATTCAGCCGAAGCGTTCATCGGCATCTCTAATGTGCCATCAGCAAGGTATGGTTCGTGGTTGGAGTGGTGAAAACCGCTTGAAAGTGAAGCTTCTAGGCTAAATCGCTTATTTATCTTAAACTTATAACCCGCTGTAGCTCCAATAATATAGCCCATACCCCAATCATAAGCACGAGAATCATCAGAGTCGTTATTTCCTAAAATATCGCTAATTAATGCCCCTTTATGTAGCTTAAAGAGGTCGTAGCCAAAATCCAATCCAATAAATAGCTTGCTGTGATTTTTATTAAGGGGATAGTAACGATACTGAGCAATATTTAGATTCATTAAGAAGGGGTGACCACTACCTAAATAGTTATTTTTTGCAAATGAACTAACATTACTAATTTCAACTGCCGAATGTTTTCCGAAACCAATCTCAATAGCTGGGTTAAAGAGAGTGATAGCAGCTGCTGCTACATTAATTTTTGTCTCAACATAGAAATTTTGAGCTCTTAATTGTGTGCAATTTAGAGAGATTATAAGAGTTAAAATAACTGTAATAATCGGTTTTGTAAAATTTGCTATTTGCATAAAAAATTAGATAAAAAATAGAGGTGAAAATATTTTCACCTCTATTTTTTATCTAATTTTATGCCAAATTCTCATAAATAAAAGCAATTTTTGCTATTTTTTATGAAAATTTCTTTGAAATTACTCCTTGTCACCAAGTAGGTCAGACACTAAGATACGACCGCAATATTCACATACGATAATCTTCTTACCCATACGAATATCAAGCTGGCGTTGTGGAGGAATACGATTAAAACATCCACTACAAGCATCACGAGCAATTACCGCTACAGCGATACCATTTCTCATATTGCTGCGGATTTTTTTGTATGCAGAAAGTGTGCGTTCGTCAACTTTTACAGCATATTGCTCAGATTCTTTCTCTAAAGTTTCAACCTCAGGATTTGTTTCGTTTTCGATAGTCTCTAGCTCATCACGTTTGTGAAGTAAATCGGCTTTACGCTCAGAAACTGCAAATTTTGCCTCTTCAAGGCTCTTTTTGTTTAGTTTATTTTGAGCAGAGAACTCTTTAATATGCTTTTCACGAAGCTCAATTTCCAATTTTTGGTACTCAATCTCTTTTGTAAGCGACTCATATTCACGATTGTTGTGAACGCTATTTTGCTGCTCTTCATAGCGAGTAATTGCTGCTTTTGCAACCTCAATCTCCTCTTTTTTAGCCTTAGAAGAGCGAGTTGTCTCCTCTATTTCAGCTGCGATACGCTTAACTCTCTGTTCTAAACCCTCAACCTCATCTTCAAGGTCTTGAACCTCAAAAGGAAGCTCACCTTTGATATGGTTTATCTCATCAATTTTTGAATCAACTTTTTGAAGATTGTAAAGAGCTTCAATGCGCTCTTCGATAGTGTACTCCGACGAATCTTTTTTCACTGCTGTTACCATAATTTATGTTTGTTATCAACTTTTATAATCATTTCTTACCTTCGCACTATAGTATATTACAAATATAGTACAGGATTTGAATCGCTATTACTCTTACAAACTGCAAAGGTAGGATATTTTTTTGAAATAATATCAGAAAAAATGTCTAAAACTACTTTTTCACTCTCAAAATGACCTATATCGGCTAAAATAATCTCTTTTTCTGTTAAAAAAAAGTCGTGATACTTAAAATCCGCCGAAATATATATATCTGCTCCGCTTTTTTGAGCATCACCAATCAATGAAGCTCCGCTTCCTCCGCAAAGTGCAACACGCTCGACACTCTTACCCTCTATCTCACCTGCATAGCGTATAACACCTGCATCGAATTTGCTTTTTACAACTGCTAAAAACTCTTTTAATTCAATTCGCTCTTTTAAGCTGCCTACAACTCCGTAACCCTCATTGTTAGGGGTAGAGGGTGAGAGAGTACTCATATTTTGAAGTCCTAGTTTTTCGCCCATACGATAGCTTATTCCTCCAAAAGTGGCATCTACCGAGGTGTGTGCGCAATATAGTGCTATATCGCTCTTAATAAGCTCTATAACGCAACGTTCGATATAGTCGTTACCGTTCAAATTTTTAATTCCTTTAAATATTAGAGGATGGTGCGAGAGAATCATATTTGCACCAATTTTTTTTGCCTCTTCAATGCTCTTTTCCGTTACATCTACAGTAGTAAGAAGCCCCGTGACAACCATATCTCTACTACCTACCAAAAGCCCTGTATTATCATAACTTTCTGCAAGATGTTTTGGAGCAAAATCCTCAATTACCGATACTAAATCTGCTACTTTTATCATAATTTATTTAATCTTTAAAAGTTCCCCTTAATCAACTTTTGCGCTAGCAAAATATCCTCATTAATACCTTTTTTTAACTCATTTAATGAAGAAAATTTCTTTTCTGGACGCAAATAGCTTACAAATTCCACCTCAATGCTATTTTCGTATAAATCTTTTGAAAAATCGAAAATATTTACCTCTAAAACCGATTTAATATCCTCTTTTTCAACGGTTGGACGTTTACCAATATTTGCGATTCCCCAATATTTTTCACCCTCAAAAGCCACTTTAACAAGCCATACGCCTATTTCAATATCGTGCTCTTTGTCAGTTTCTATATTTGCTGTTGGAAAACCCAATTCACGTCCTAGTTTGCGCCCATGTATAACTTTTCCTTTAACTATTTTTTTTGTCATTATATTTGTTTAACTTTGTAAGGCAAAATTAACCTTTTTAGTGTGAAAAACGAAGAAAAAGATAAAAAAATTTTCTATACCATTAGCGAAGTTGCAGATATGTTTGATGTAAACCAGTCACAACTACGTTCGTGGGAGAAGCAATTTCCTACACTCCATCCCTATCGCAATAGAAAGGGTAATAGACTTTTTACACCCGAAGATATTGAGATTGTGAAGGTTATATACAACCTTGTAAAGATAAAAGGGCTAAAAGTCAGCAGTGCAGTTAAGGAGATTGGAATTTCAGAAAACCACCTTCGCCGCAATTCACAAGTAACCGAACGTCTACTCTCAATTAAGGCGCAGCTCAGTAGTGTACTTGAGCAGTTAGATAGTGAGGTAAGTGGTGAATCTGTGGTTTATAGTGGAAAAAAATAGGCAAATTCGGAAAACCCTTTTTTAGAATTTGCCCGTGAATGATACATCTAAGTAGTGTAAAACAATTATTGCCATATTTTAACAGCACTTTTGGAGCGATATTTTTCACTATTAAATTTCAATGTAGAACCACTATATTTTCAATTCAATAGCAAAAAATCTCATTTCCAATAGCACTATTAAAAACACACCAATAATTATTTTACACTACTTAAAGATGAAGATATAGATAAGATAAAACCCACCATAATATCCTATTTTCGCCAATTCACGACAAAATATTGGTGGTTGATATCAACTTGAAAGAGCCTCCTTTGGTGGATGTTAATGTTAAGGTAAATATATGCTCCTCTGGCAAAAAAACTGTAGAAATTGATGAATGTTTGTTAAAAGGTCAAACAAAAAAAAGATTTTGTATACCAATAAAATCTTTGACCGCTCAAGACAACTACTTCCACATTGAAGGTCCGAAAAAAATGATTACAACTAGGTCTATATCGATAGTCGAACCTCAAGAAAATGTAAAAAATGAGATAGAATTGATTGGATTTTCTCTAACAAGAGTCAATAGTGATGATATAATGTTGGGTATGGATGGCTATGTTGCACGCCCTGACCAAATAGTATACGATATCAACAATTTATCAGGTATATTTTTAATGGCAGTTTTTAAGAATATATCTAATGCTTATATCGATTATCAATTTACTTTAGTGATAGTTGACAGTAATGGAGAGTATGTCTACGAAAATGAGACTAGTGGCTGTTTAGTTAGAGATGAAGATTTAAATTTTTGGTGTGAAATAAAAGAGGAGATTTGGAAAAAAGGCACCTACCAAATATTAATCTATCATTGCGACCAATTAATAGCAAAAACAGCTGTAACCATTGGTGAGCGTGATTTGCAATGCTCTAAGCTGCTATCGCTGGTGCAACAGGGGTTGTCGGGTATGAAGATGACAACCTTGAATAGCTATATGGGTAGTGAAAATATGAAGAGATTAAATGGTATGATTGGTCTTACTGAGGTGAAAAAACAGCTTAGTAAGCTAATTGCACGAACTAGTATGGATAAGCTACGAAAAGAGCAAAATCTACCCCTTTCTAGCCAACAACTACACTTAGCCTTTTTGGGAAACCCCGGTACTGGTAAAACAACTGTTGCTAAGCTGCTTGGTCAGATATATAAAGAGATTGGAGTGTTGAGTAGTGGCGATGTTTTGGTTCGTGATCGCTCCACACTTTCTGGTCAAAATTGGGGTAGTGAGGGAGAGTTGGTAAATCAAGCTATTGAGCAGAGTGCAGGAGGTGTATTGTTTATTGATGAGGCTTACGATATAGTAACTGAGCATCGAAACGACCCGGGTAAGCTCATTATTTCAACGCTTCTTGGTGAGATGTCGAATGAGTCGAAACGAGATTGGATGGTTATTTTTGCTGGTTACACTCAGCAGATGGAGAAATTTTTGAGTAAAAACCCTGGTCTGCGTTCTCGTTTAAAGGTTATCCATTTTAAAGACTATAATGTAGAGGAGTTGATGCAAGTTGCCGATATTTGGTTAGAAAAAAATTGCTATAATTTTACTGATGAGGCACGAAGATATTTTGAGTCGGTTGTGGCAAATGCTTACGCTCTGAGAGATGAGAATTTTGGAAATGCACGCTATGTAATCAACCTACTCGAAGCGGAAGTACAACCTGCAATGGCTGAGAGAATAATGTCGCAAGAGAGTTTCTCTGTATCGCTCGATATGCTTACAACCATTGAGGCTATCGAAATTCCAAACTACTATGCTGAGCAAGAAAATGCGGTCAAAGCTATCGAAAAGCTAAATAGTATGGTTGGACTGGGTGAATTAAAGAAAAAAATTAGTAGCCACCTTAGTTATATTCGTTTTGTACGTGCTCGTCGAGATAACAGCATTAACACCTCAATCCCACCTCTACACATGATATTTACAGGTAATCCAGGGACAGGCAAAACTAGCGTTGCTGACTATTTGGGCGATATTTACCACTCTATGGGGATTCTCTCAGTTGGAAATGTGATAAAGGTGAGTCGTGCCGATATGATTGGCAGTGTAATTGGGGAGACTGAGGAAAAGATGAAAAACCTGATTGCTACAGCGCAAGGCAATATTCTTTTTATCGATGAAGCCTACACTCTATTTAATGTAAGTGAGAGGGATTTTGGTAAAATTGCTATTGAAACTTTGCTTGATACTCTCGGTAAAGAGTCTACAAATATGATTGTTATTATGGCTGGCTATCCTAAAGAGATGGAGCAGTTGATAAACTTAAATCCTGGTATTAGAGGTCGTTTCCCTTATAAATTTCACTTTGAAGATTATAATGAGAATGAACTGTTAGAGATTGCAGATATTGTTGTCCAGAATAATAACCTTACGATGACAAGTGCAGCAAAAGATGCCATTAAGGCTATTATTCGCAAGGAGTGTAAGACGAAAGATAGCAACTTTAGCAAAAAGTCTTAATCAGATAGGGATAAATAATTTTGACCAGACTCTTATTTTTGAGGATTACACTGTAGATGAGCTTTTAGAGATTTTATCGCAACAGCTGAGTAAACAACATTTAACTCTACTCTATGATGCAGAGCAGATAATGAGAGGCTATATTACAAAAATGTCAAACAACTCTAACAACGATGCAAATGCTCGTACAATGACCCAATTAGCTCAGGCAATTAGCTCGACGTTTGGAGCAGAAACGACAGAAATTTCAGCAGAAATGGTGGCAAAATTTGCGACCATAGAGTCTGGAAAAAGAGCTAAAATAGGATTTTAAATTTGTTGATTATCTAGTTAAATTCAGTAAATTGATTCTTTAGAATAAGCCTTAATTACGAATTACGAAATTCCGCACCAACTAGTAGATTTTCAGTTGAGATGCTGCGACATTTCGTGATAGAAGTAAAATAATCCCCATAATAGCAAAATTGCTCTGTCGGAGAGCAAATTATTTGTAAAAATGTTCTTTTGTTGAGCAAAAATTATTATCGTTGCAGAAGTAGAGCGACTTCGCCGTTCGATTATACCAAGTAATAAATCAAACTATCGAAACCGATATTCCGCTATATGGAGGGATGAACGTCTCGACTGCAAGGAAACTAAAACAGTTGCTCTCGATAATCTCTCGCAGTGTACCATTCAAACCTAATGGAGTAGTATTGCCACATCGGTCTCAGCGAGTAGAAATAGCATTGCCGATTATCTATTATATATCGAGGAGGCTGGTCTTATCTCTCAACTTCGAGATGCTACTGGTAGAATAAAAGGTCTTGGTAAGATTGACAAGATATATCTCGACAATACATCATTAATCTATACTCTTGCATCTCAGGGTGCTAATATAGGCAATGTGAAAGAGACCTTCTTTATGAATCAGCTACGTGTCAATAATGATGTTATTACATCTAAAGTAGTTGATTTAAAGATAGGTGATATTGACTTTGAGGTTGGAGGAAATAGTAAAGGGCTAAAGCAGCTTGAGGGTGTGCAGAGGGGATATGTTGTCAAAGATGATATAGAGTTTGGCTACTTGAACACTATTCCTCTTTGGGTTGTTGGACTTAATTATTAATGCCAATAAAGGGCATGAAAAACCTTCTTCCGCTTTTTGCGAGCGGAGCGAAGCCGTGAGTGGAAACGAACGATTTTTGCCAGCCCAAAGGGCGTGCTTTTTTTAAAAAAGCATTAACAAAAGTTATTTTTTTATAACTCAGATTGTAAAAATAGCTCGAAAATTTCAAACCTTTATTCATATTATTAAGTTATTAGTTAGGGAAATTCGCAAATAAAGCAAAAAGCTTAGAATTAACCCTAGTGCACTACAACTTCACTTCAAAATTAATGATTTTTTTATACTGCAATTCTACAGGAATTTGCTTGAAAAAATATCAAAAGGGAGATTCTCAAAACCCCTTTTGCGAATCTCCCTCACAATTTTTGAAAAAAATTGTGCGCTCATCGTCTCGAAGAGCGATGAAGGCGTGTTTTTGTTACTTTTTCTAGGGTCATTCGCAAAACTATTTGTAAGTTAACTTAATAGAAGTTTTGCAAATGATCCAATATAAGTAGCATGTTATATTTTTTAAAAAAGCCCATTAATTTAAAAAATCAGCAATCGCACCAAATTCAACGCTAGTTTGCTCACCAGTTAACATATTTTTAACTGTTGCTTTTTGCTCGTTTAGCTCATTTTCACCTATAATAATAACATAAGGGATATTGCGACGATTAGCATAATCCATCTGTTTTTTCATTTTTGCACTATCTGGATAGATTTCTGAAGCTACGCCCGCTTTACGAAGCTGCGAAAGCAGTTGCAGAGAGCAAAGCTCCTCTTTACCTCCAAAATTGATAAAAATTGCTTTTGTAGATTGGTTTGTTTCGGAAGGGAAAAGCTCTAGTGCACTCATTACATCATAGATACGGTCGGCACCAAACGAGATACCTACACCCGATACACCTTTCAAGCCAAAAACACCAGTTAAGTCGTCGTAGCGACCACCACCACTAATACTACCTATTGCATAATCTTTGGCTTTCACCTCAAATATTGCACCTGTATAGTAGTTTAGACCACGTGCAAGCGATAAATCTAGCTCAAGATCGATATCTACACCTAAGCTATGGGCATAATTTAGAATTGTAGATACCTCCTCGACTCCTTTCATTCCCACCTGGCTTTGAGAGATTATTGAACCGATTTTTGCCAATTTTTCGCTATTTGTACCCTCTAGTTCTAAGATTGGACGAAGAGCCTCAACTCCTTTTTCGTCGATTCCTTTAGCTAAAAGCTCACTATTTACAGCATCTATACCGATTTTATCTAATTTATCGATTGCAACCGTAATATCTATTAATTTGTCGGCATGTCCTATTGTTTCAGCGATACCATATAATATTTTACGGTTATTGATTTTTAGTGTTACATTGATACGAAGTGCAGCAAATCCCTCGCTTACCATCTGGATAAGCTCCACCTCATTTAGAAGCGAATTACTACCTACAACATCGACATCACACTGAAAAAACTCACGGTAACGCCCTTTTTGAGGTCTATCAGCACGCCAAACAGGCTGAATTTGATAGCGTTTGAAAGGGAATGAAATTTCGGCTTGGTGCATCACTACGTAGCGAGCAAAAGGGACAGTTAGGTCGTAACGAAGCCCTTTTTCGCAAATTTGCGTAGCAATAGCTGCACTACTTTTGCTCTCTAGGTCTGAGGAAGAAAGTTTATTAGTAAATTCGCCTGAATTTAACACTTTAAATAGAAGTTTATCACCCTCTTCTCCATATTTACCCATTAAAGTGGATAGATTTTCCATTGATGGAGTCTCTAAAGGAAGATAACCATATTTTACAAATACACTCTGTAGAGTGTTGAATATATAACGACGTTTTAGCATCTCTTCTGGAGAGAAATCACGTGTTCCTTTTGGTATTGATGGTTTTTGTGCCATTTTTTCAATTCATAATTCATAATTCATAATTCATAATGCATAATTCGTAATTATGAATTATGCATTATGAATTATGAATTTAGGGGAGTTCTAAATTCTGAATTTTGGTAGATTATTCTTTTTAAGGCTATAGATTTGGATTTTGCAAATATGGGTTGTAGTGGCTCCTACCACCCTTATTTGCAAAATTCAAAGATGAAGCCTTAAAATGGATAAGCTCCGAAAGTCAGATTTTAGAAATTCCCTTTAATTAGTCTGCAATTAATTTTTTATATTGACTTTTCTTAACAGCATTGTCGCCAAGGCGTTTACGCTTATTCTCTTCATAGTCGGTGTAGCCTCCCTCGAAGAATACAACATTGCCATCGCCTTCAAAAGCGATAATATGAGTTGCGATACGGTCTAAGAACCAACGGTCGTGGGAGATAACCACTGCACAACCTGCAAAGTTTTCAAGACCCTCTTCCAGAGCACGTAGAGTATTTACGTCAATATCATTTGTAGGCTCATCGAGTAGAAGTACGTTGCCCTCCTCTTTAAGAGCAAGTGCAAGGTGTAGGCGATTGCGCTCACCACCCGAAAGCACTCCACATTTTTTCTCTTGATCGGCACCGCTAAAGTTAAAACGAGAGATGTAGGCACGAGCATTAAGCATTTTGCCCCCTAAAACTATATTATTGGCTCCACCTGATACCACCTCATAAACGCTCTTTTCTGGATCGATTGAAGAGTGTTGTTGGTCGACATAAGCTAACTTAACAGTCTCACCTACAGAGAATGTACCCTCAGTTGGAGTCTCCAGACCCATAATCATACGGAAAAGAGTGGTCTTACCAGCACCATTAGGACCAATAATACCCACAATACCAGCAGGAGGAAGCGTAAAGTTAAGGTCAGAGTATAGAGTACGCTCGCCATAAGCTTTACCCACTCCAACGCTACTTAACACCACATCACCAAGGCGTGGACCGTTAGGGATAAATATCTCAAGTTTCTCCTCTTTCTGTCTTGAATCTTCATTAAGCATCTTATCATAGGCCGAAAGACGAGCTTTGCTCTTAGCTTGACGAGCTTTCGGAGCCATACGCACCCACTCAAGCTCACGCTCAAGAGTCTTACGACGTTTGCTCTCCTGTTTCTCCTCCATAGCCATACGGTTAGTTTTTTGCTCCAACCAGCTAGAGTAGTTACCCTCCCACGGGATACCCTCACCACGGTCAAGCTCTAAAATCCAACCTGCAACGTTGTCTAAGAAGTAGCGGTCGTGGGTTACGCCAATAACCGTACCTTTGTATTGTTGTAGATGTTGCTCTAACCAGTCGATGCTCTCAGCATCAAGGTGGTTGGTAGGCTCATCGAGTAGAAGCACATCAGGCTCTTGAAGAAGCAGACGACAAAGAGCCACCCTACGACGCTCACCACCCGATAGATGCTCCACTTTGGCATCAGCAGCTGGACAACGTAGCGCATCCATTGCACGAGATAGAGTTTGGTCTAACTCCCATCCATTTTTATGGTCGATAAGCTCAGTTAGCTCTCCTTGACGCATAATAAGATTATTCATCTCATCATCGCTCATAGGCTCCATAAACTTAGCGTTAACCTCTTCATACTCTTTTAAAAGCGCAACAACATCACTGCAACCCTCCTCAACAATTTCACGAACTGTTTTTGAGTTGTCAAGTTGTGGCTCTTGCTCTAAGTAGCCTACAGTATATCCTGGAGAAAAAACCACCTCACCTTGGTAGCTTTTTTCTAATCCAGCAATGATTTTCATAAGTGTCGACTTACCAGAGCCATTCAAACCGATAATACCGATTTTTGCACCGTAGAAAAATGAGAGATAGATGTTATTAAGAACCTTTTTTTGGTTGTTAAAGGTTTTGCTTACACCTACCATCGAAAATATTATCTTCTTATCTTCTGCTGCCATAAAATATTTAGTTTATTACATTTAAGAAATATCCTTTTAGGGGAGTTCTAAATTCTGTATTTTGTGAGATTTTAGAAATTCCTTTTAATTGCTACAAAGATAGTTATTTAAATTGAGATTTTAAAGGGAGAGTTCTAATTATTGGTTTTATTCGATTTTTAGAAGTTCCCTAAAACTCATTATAAATCTCCGAAAACATCTTTTTATCCGATTCAATATCTTTATCGCCAATTGTGGTTAAAAGGTCGCCCACAATCGCTCCATTAATACCTGCTCTAAGTGCAGCAAGCTGCTTTTCAACAGGTAGTGCACCACGCCCCCCCGCAAAACGAATTGAAGCACGAGGGTTTACAATACGAAATATAGCCATTGTGGTCAAAATTTCTTCGGTAGTTAGCGGTGCTTGATTCTCTAACTTACTCCCTTTGATAGGATTTAAGATATTTATAGGAATTGAATCGGGCGCAAGCTCACGTAAAAACATAGCAAACTCAATTCTCTGCTCAACACTCTCACCCATACCTATGATACCTCCACTACACACTTTCATTCCTACTTTTCGAGCCGCTGCAATGGTTTGCAACTTATCCTCTACAGTGTGAGTAGTACAAAGCGTAGGAAAAAACGACGGCGCAGTCTCCATATTACAGTGGTAGCGAGTAACCCCACTATCGACAAGAGTTCTAAGCTGTTTTTCGTTTAGCAGCCCCATCGAAGCGCAAAGCTCCATGCTATATTTAGATGATAGCTCTTTATATATTGCAGCCGACTTCTCCACATCTCTATCAGATAGTGTACGCCCACTTGTAACAAGCGAAAAACGACGAACCCCTTTCGACTCATTATTTTTTGCCATCTTATCACACTCTGTAGCAGACACTAGTGGATATACAGATATTTTACAGTTATGGAATCGAGATTGTGAGCACCATTTACAATCCTCACTACACTCACCACTACGTGCATTAATAATCGAACACATATCGAAATAGTGGCCACAAAAATGTTGTCGCAATCTATCCGCCATTTCGTAAAGCAACGATTTATCCTCCAGATTTACAAGCTCTACCACCTCTTCAAGAGAGATTTCATACCCCTCTTTTATCTTTTTTTCTAAAATTTCAATCTCTTTACACACCATTTTTATTACTTTTGCGGAAATTAATTTATAATGCATAATTCATAATGCATAATTTATAATTTATATTTTATAATTTACAATTTATCATTTATCATTTATAATCTATATTTAATTATGACTTTCGACACCTCAAAACGACAATTATACAATGTTGAAAACAGACAAAGGTACCTATTTTATAATAATAAACAATACCTGAACTTATCTTCAAACGATTATTTGGGTTTAAGCAGCTTAGAGCTGCAAAATAAATTTATGGAAGAGGTATCTCCGCTCGAAAAATTTGTAATGAGCAACCCCTCTTCTCGTCTTATGACAGGAAATTCGGTGCATTACGAAAATCTTGAAAAAAGCATAGCTTCGCTTTTTGGACGAGAAAGCAGCCTTGTGGTTAGTTGTGGATTTTTGTTAAATGCAACGCTTATATCAGCTATTGCAGCTAAAAATAGCTTAATTATAGCCGATAAACTGGTGCATGCTAGTATGATAGATGGCATAAAACTATCAGGGTGTGATTTCGAACGTTTTCGCCATAACGACACCAATCACCTAGCACAAATTTTGGAGCGAAAAGCTACCAATTACGATGAAGTATATGTAATGGTGGAGTCAATTTATAGTATGGATGGTGATATAGCACCAATTAAAGAGATTGCGGAGCTAAAAAACGAGTATGGTTTTAAATTTTATGTAGACGAAGCACACGCATTTGGAGTTAGAGGTGAAAAAGGGTGTGGAATCTTAGAGGAACTAGATATGGAAAATTGCGCAGAAATTGTGGTTGCCACTCTTGGCAAGGCTGCCGCTTCGCAAGGGGGATTTGTGGTGTGTAGCAATGAAATTAAAGATGTGCTTATTAATAAGATGAGGGGTTTGATTTTTTCGACTGCAATACCCGATATTTCGCTTATGTGGAGCAAATTTATAGTGGAACTTCTTCCATCGCTTACCGAAAAACGTGAAAATTTGGCAAAATTATCGACAAAACTTACAGAACTTTTAAATATTAAACCATCGCCATCTCACATAATTCCAATTATTTTAGGCTCAAACGACAGGGTCGTTCAAATGCAAGAGTCGCTTAGAGATAAAGGGTATTGGCTAGCTGCAATTCGCAATCCTACCGTTGCAAAAGGAAGCGAACGACTTAGAATTTCGCTCAGTGCAGAGATTACAACTAAGGAGCTTGAACTTTTTGCAGAAAATTACAAAAAATCGACAAATCAATTATAATAATAACGAGTTTAGAGCAATTTAGTAATAAAATTTTCAAAATAGCTAAAAAACACAATTTTATGTAAATTTAACACTTATTTAACCCTAAAAAACAATCATATTTTTTCATAGTTTAAATTTTATCGTACTTCAAGCCACATTATAGAAAATTTACACAATAATAGGGCAAAAAACTTGAAAATTTAGACTTTACTACTAAATTCATTTTTTCTTTCAAATATCTTCCTTTTAATCTGAAAATTAGATTACTTTTGCTGTATATGGAGTCCTAAATTCTGGATTTTATAGATTTTAGAGATGTTATAAATTCCAATATTACTGTTCAAAAAATTATTATTAAAATATGGTAAACATGAAGAAATTTACATTACTTGCGTGTGCTGCACTTGGAGTCCTTACAGCTTCTGCACAGTACTCGACAAAATTTATCTCAAAATTGATTGATGATACCGACTACAAATATATTGTAGGCGAAGCATCCGGAGAGAGAATCCTTAACAACGCTATGGACCTATCGGGTTATGAGCGTTACGACCGAGATTTTGAAAATCTTTGGGAAGCTGAGCAACTTTATAAACTTCTAGGCGAGTATGGTCTTGCTGAGGCTAGAATCTGTCGCTATCCTCGTACAGCAGGTATGTTTAGCTCTAACCCTAAAGTTTGGGCAGCAGTTGAGGGAAATATCTGGACTGTAGAGCCTTCAATTTCAAAATTGGCTGATATTGGAGATATTCCTCCTGCTCTTGTTGCTAACAGCCACGATGCAGATATTACTACTGAGCTTGTATGGGTTGGAACTGCTACAGAAAAAGAGCTTGCAGGTTTAGATCTTAAAGGTAAAATCGCTGTAGGTAACGTTTCTGTTCGCTCTCTTCATCCAGATTGTGTTAAATTGGGTGCTGCTGGTGTTATCTCTATATTTAATGCTCGTCCATTTATTGATGCAACTCAGCTTTCTAACTCTTCTATTAGTTATGAGCTTGCACAAGAGACAAAATCTTTCGCATTCCAAATATCTCCTCGTGAGGGTGAAAGCCTAATTAACAGACTTAGAGGCGGTGAGAAAATCACTGTAAAAGCTGTGGTTAAAACTAAAGAGGTTGCAATGGATTATCAATCACCAACTTGTTGTATCAAAGGTAGTGATCCAGATGCTGGTGAGATTACATTCTCAGCTCATCTTTTCGAAGGTTACACAAAACTTGGTTCAAACGATAATATGTCAGGTTCTGTAGTGCTTCTTGAGGTTGCTCGCTCACTTAACAAACTTATCAACGAAGGCAAACTTGAACGTCCAAAACGCACACTACGTTTTATCTGGGGTGATGAGTTTGTTGGTATAATTCCATGGGCTAATGAGCAAAAAGAGATTATGGACAATGCTCTATTTGATATCAACCTTGATATGGTTGGTCTTGGTCTTGCGGAGCAAAAATCTTACTACCACCTTCACCGCACAACAATGGCTAACTCTCACTACTCTAACGACCTAGTTGAGAATATCTATCGCTATATCGGTATTACAAACCAAAATAGTATCTTAAATAGAAGTACTACAGGTGCTGCATTTACTGACCCTGTTATTGCTCCAACTGGTAGCGACGATCCGTTCTACTACTCTCTAACAGACCACTACGGTGCTTCTGACCACGAGGTTTTTAACGACTGGGGTATTCAAGTTCCAGCAGTTATGATGATTACATGGCCTGACCAAACATACCACACCTCTGCCGACCGTTGCGATATGCTTGATGCAACACAACTAAAACGTGCAGCAGTTATTGCAGCTTCTGTATCTTATTACGCTGCTATCGCTGACGAAAAAGAGGCTTTAGAGATTGGTGCTGAGGTTGCAGGTAATGCACTTCGCCGTATCGCTACTCAACACAACAAAGTGTCTACTGCTATGAATAGAGCTGAAGATGTTGCTGCTGCATACAAAAATGCTGTTTACCAAATGGAAGCTGTTGCAATTGCTGAGAATATGGGTCTACAATCTATTATGGAGCTAGTTCCTATCAACACTAAAGTTGCTAAATATATTGCAGCTCAACAGACTCAAATCAACAACTACACTGCATCTGCAAAAGCATCTTTAGCTGCTGCTGCTGAAGCTCTTGGTGCAACAACTGAGTTTAAACTAACAGATTTAGAGAAAAAAGCTACTAAAATGTATCCAAAAACTACTCCTAAAGTACGTGAAATGGGTTACGGTGTATTAAACAACGTTTACGCTGAAAAATATGGTAAAGAGGCTCGTATGAAACTTGCAACCATGGCAATTGGCGATAGTGCAGAGGCTGCTCGTCTTACTCTACATGGCGACAAATCTATCTTAGATATCTATAAAATGGTAGATGCACAATCTACAAAACCTACAGATCTACAAACTCTAATCGACTTTATGGGCGAGCTTGAGTCTTACGGTCTTGTTACTATCACTACTAAAAGATAGTAATTACCACCAATAAAATGTTTTAAAAAACATTTATAAAATAATAAGGGGTGACCCAAAAGCACCCATTTTACATGATCAACCCTTGTCACAGAGCTTGTGGCAAGGGTTGATTGTCTATTTTAAGGACTTTTGAGTCATCTTCTAAAAAAACTATATTTTACACTTTTTAAGAAAAAGTGAACAAAAACACGCCTTCAGTGGCTCTTCGAGACCACTGAGCGCACAATTTTTTTCAAAAATTGTGAGGCAAATCCGCAAAAAGGGTTTAGCCTATATTCTATGCAGCTAGAACTGCTTAATAGCTTCCAAGGATTGGATTATTCATTTGTGAGAGATGTATCGTCGTAATCAGATATAAAAACTTCTGCATTATACATAACTATTTTACCCTACTTAATAGTTCAAAACTATTGTTCATAAAATAGTATTTCCCATCTTTTTTTCCCACTATATCACAGTGCATTCTGTTAATCTCATCATAGATAAAATCAACAACAACCTCACCATTAGGTTTTATCACCCCTCCTTTTCCATCTTTTAATGCTACAAAACAATCAATATCTTTATTTTGAACAATTAACTCATATTTGGTATTTGGAACTATTTCTAAATTTTGGTCTAGCAATTCATAATATCCATTATATTTTACAATAAAAATATCAAAACAATAATCGCTAATTTCATCATAGATAATTTCGGTTACTGGATTACCACTCATATCAACAAATCCCCACTTGTCATTACTCTCTACAACACAATATTTAGAACTACCATGTGCGAAAGAGTGGTATATATTTGAGTTAATAGCCAAGCCATCTATATTTATATAGTAGTAGGCCGTCTCATCATCAGAGTCACTAACCAAAGCATTTTCATGTAAGAAATCTTCTGCATAGTCATATTTGCAGGGAATAACCTCCTCGCCTTTTTCATTTATATATCCATAATAGCTGTTTGAGCGACTATGCACTAGACGCAATCCTTGGTATGAATCACCGATAAATGAATATTTTTCATCAAGATTTTGATTTTTTGTCTCTTGTGATATTGCAATGTTTGAATATGCTACAAGCAATAAAGTAATCAGTAGGCTAATAATTTGTTTCATGCGTTTTATTCAAGAGGAGTTCTTCTAAATTCTTGATTATGAGAAATTTTAGAAGTTTTCATAATCATATATGGCAATTAAAATTATGCGAATAAAGGTAAAAAACTTTATTCGCATTATAAACTTGCAGATATTTTTACCACTTCCAATCAAGGCGAATAATATCCTCTTCGATTAGATTTGTTCCAGATTGTACTTCAATGATTTTTAGGTCGGTAGTTGCCATAACTGCATGTTTTTGACCAGCTTTTATATGGGCTACATATCCTCTACCTACCTCTATCTTCTCATCGTCGATAATTAGCACACCTTTACCATCTACAAAGGTCCAAATTTCATCTCTACAGGTGTGGTATTGGTAGCTAATATGACTTCCTGCATTGATATTAAGAAGCTTTGTAAGAGCGTTATATCCATCTTCAAACTTTTCGTGCCCTAACACCACGTAACTTCCCCAACGACGCTCTTCATACATTGGTCGAGCAGTAAAACCTTCGACATAAGGGCGAATTTGGCTACTTGTGGATATATCGCTTACTAAAATGCCATTGGCATTTGCAGCTATTATAAGGTTTTCACCCCCTAATGAGACTACAGGTATGCCTAGTTCATTGACAATATAGCGATTTTTACCCTCACCGATAACCACTCCATTACCCATAACGCTATCGTCCATAGCATCTACAAGGTTGTCCCACGTACCTAAATCTTTCCACTCGCCACGATAGGGCGCAACAGCAATAGAGGTCGATTTTTCGACAATTTCGCAATCAAAACTATTCTTTGGAAGCTCCTCAAACCTCTCACGAAACTCTTTGTAGCTACTGCAATCAATATATTTATCGATTATTTGAGTAATATAGCCCAACTTAAAGGCAAAAACTCCACCATTCCATAGAGCACCCTCACTTAGCAGCTTTTCAGCTCTTTGAGAGCATGGTTTCTCCTCAAAATGGTTAACCATAGCTATATCGGAGCTATTTTCGCTCAATTTTTCAGGTACAATATATCCAAAAGTTGTAGATGCAAATTTTGGTTCTACTCCCATTAGCACCATGTCGGTTTTACCACACTGAACCGCTCCTGCCATTGTGGCAAGAGTATCAAAATAGCTATCCTCGCTATACACATCACATGGCACCACTATAACAACCTCATCGCCACTACATCCTCTCTCTTTTGAAAGGTATGCAGCAGTAAGAGCAATTGCTGGAAAAGTGTTACGCCGAGATGGTTCGATTACAATCTCTACTTCATGCCCTAGATGGTTTACAATCGAGTCGTGTTGAGCATTTGTTGTGGTTACAACTATATCTCCATCCAACTTTGATTGTTTAATCTGACGAGAAATTCGCTGCACCATCGACTCTTTTTCTCCCTCTGATGAGGTTAAAAGTCGAAGAAACTGCTTCGAACGAGTATCGTCGGATAGTGGCCAAAGTCGCTTACCTGAACCTCCTGAAAGTAGAATTATTTTCATTTATTATAATGAATGAAAAATTATAAATGATAAATTATAAATGATAAATTATAAATGATAAATTACAAAATTCATTTTACCGAACTACGCAATTTGTAATTTATCACTTATAATTTATAATTAGATTAAATCTTCTCTTTGATAAGACTAACAGCCAAGTCGATAGCCTCACCAAGTTTTTCACTATCTTTACCACCAGCAGTTGCAAGTGTAGGCTGTCCGCCGCCGCCACCTTGAATAAGTTTTGCAGCTTGACGCACCACTGTAGAGGCGTTGATGCCTTTCTGATTTGCTAAATCATCGGATACCATAACCACTAGCGATGGTTTTGAACCAAATGTTGTACCAACAACGAAAACTATAGGTGCCGACTCTGTTTTAAGCATTTGAGCAATCTCTTTTAAGCCATCGACAGCAACTTCAAGATTACCAACATACCAATTTACACCGTCAACATACTCTAATGCCTCTTTAATCTCCTCTTTAATAGCCACACGACGAGCTTTAGCAAATTCGTCTATTTTGTGAGTAAGATCGATATTTGCATCACGAAGTTTTTTGATTTCAGCTACTATACTTGGAGTGTTAAACATCTTTTTAAGCTCTTCAATCACATTTTGACCATCTTGAATAATCTCTACAGCCTCCTGGCCAGTTACAGCCTCGATACGACGAACACCTGCCGAGATTGCACCCTCAGATTTTATTTTGAAGTAGCCAATTTGACCCGTAGCAGCACTGTGACAACCACCACAAAGCTCAGTCCAGTCGCCAAAACGAACTGTACGAACCTCCTCGCCATATTTTTCACCAAATAGCATCATTGCACCCGACTCACGAGCCTTTTCGATTGGGCAAGCACGATTTTCAATAAGTTGAGAATTTTTACGAATTTCGGCATTTACCAATTTTTCAACTTTTTGAAGCTCTTCGTAGCTGACTTTTTGGAAGTGAGAGAAGTCGAAGCGAAGTCCAGAGGGCTGCACAAGCGAACCTTTCTGCTCAACATGTGTACCAAGTACTTCACGAAGGGCTTTGTGTAGAAGGTGAGTAGCAGTGTGATTGTTTGAAGAGTTTGTGCGCAACTCTTCATTTACTACCGCTACAAAATCGGCTGTAACATCGGTTGGGATAGATGCAGCGATATGAACAGTTAGTCCATTCTCCTTTTGAGTATCTACGATACTAATTTTTTCGCCTGCACTCTCAATATATCCTTTGTCACCAACCTGTCCACCAGAATTTCCATAGAATGGAGTTTGGTCGAACACTAATTGAAATTGTGTTTTACCTTTTGAAGTAACTTGACGGTAACGAGCGATTTTTACATCTGTTGTAAGAGCATCATAACCCACAAACACACTTTCGTTGATAGGATTCACCTCAACCCAGTCGCCAGTTTCAACAACTGCGGCATTACGAGAGCGATTTTTTTGCGCTTCAAGCTCTTTTTCAAACTCTACGATATCTACACTCATCTGCTGCTCACGTGCGATAAGCTCCGTAAGGTCGATAGGGAAACCGTAAGTATCGTAAAGTACAAAGGCATCTTTACCACTAATAATATTTTTTGAAGCCTCACGAGTTTTTGCAATTACGCCATCTAGTAGATTAATACCAGTAGATAGAGTACGTAGGAACGATAGCTCCTCCTCCTCAATGACTTTTGTGATTAATGTTTGTGAAGCTGTAAGCTCTGGAAACTGCTCTCCCATATTTTCGATAAGACGAGCAACCAATTTACATAAAAATGGCTCACGGAAGTTTAAGTAGGTATAGCCATAACGCACTGCACGACGTAAGATACGACGGATTACGTAGCCAGCCTTAACATTCGATGGCATTTGACCATCTGCAATCGAGAAAGCAATAGTACGGATATGGTCGGCAATTACACGCATAGCAATATCGCATTTTACATCCTTGCCATACTCAACATCGCTAAGAAGCGAGATTTTGCGGATTAATGGAGTGAAAACATCGGTATCGTAGTTGCTTTTTTTGCCTTGAAGCACCATACAAAGACGCTCAAAACCCATACCTGTATCGACATGACATGCAGGTAGACGCTCTAAAGTTCCGTTAGCTTTGCGGTTAAACTGCATAAATACAAGATTCCAAATCTCAATAACAAGAGGATTATCTTTATTTACAAGCGATGCACCATCAACCTTTTCACGTTCACTATCGTCACGCAAATCAACATGAATTTCGCTACAAGGACCACAAGGACCTGTCTCGCCCATCTCCCAGAAGTTATCTTTTTTGTTTCCGTAAATAATGTGCTCTTTAGGAAGATATTTTTCCCAAAGTGCATAAGCCTCGCTATCAAACTCAACACCATCAGCCTCATAACCCTCGAAAACTGTTGCATAAATTCGGCTTTTATCCATTCCGAATACATCTACAAGCAGCTCCCAAGCCCAGTCGATAGCCTCTTTTTTGAAGTAATCGCCAAACGACCAGTTACCAAGCATCTCAAACATTGTGTGGTGGTAGGTATCGTGACCAACCT
Source organism: Rikenellaceae bacterium (assembly GCA_044433365.1). Lineage (GTDB taxonomy): Bacteria > Bacteroidota > Bacteroidia > Bacteroidales > Rikenellaceae > CAMQVM01. Next base: position 5,183 of record JAWXTR010000013.1, on the reverse strand, counting down.
CCTCTAGGTCGTTGTGTTTACCCGATACACGTAGACATTTTTGGGTATCGGCAATACGCTTATATTTTATAGGTGAATTTCCAAGAAATAGATCTTTAAATTGGTTCATCCCTGCATTAGTAAACATTAGCGTAGGGTCGTTTTTTACAACCATCGGAGCCGATGGCACAATCTCATGCTCTTTTGAGCGGAAAAACTCTAGGAAAGTTTCTCTAATTTTGTTACTATTCATATATATGTTTTTTAAATATTTTTCGTTTTTTTAAAAACAAACACCTTAAAAATTTATGGGGAGTTCTAATAGTTGGTTTTATTCGATTTTTAGAAGTTCCATTATCTTTTTCGTACAATATAAAATGCAATATTTAAGCACTTTTATTGCGCAAATTGTGGTAAAATTAATCAAAAAAATTAACTTTGTTAATATTTTATCGAAATTACTCTTATGACCGAAAAGAAAAAAGGGAGGCAAACAATTATAAATGAGTATTATAACAAAAATATTCCACTTAAAGCAAGGCTTTTTAATTTAGTTAGAAAAGCCCTTTTAGGCTTTATTCTTGCCTCAATTGTGAACTTTGTATTCTCATATTTTTTTCATACTCCCAAAGTGTTCTCTTTGGGAAAAGAGAACTATGAGCTTATCACAAAAATTAGGTCGCTACAAGATAGAACTTCTGTTATCCAGAGCCAAATAGATGTAATCGGTCAAAGAGATATTTCGATTTACAGAGCAATGTTTGGTGTCGACTCGGTAGAAGTACCAAAAGTTGGATTATATGATAGAGATATAGAGAGCTACAATCAAAATAGATATGCCTCGCTTATTAATCAAACATGGAACGGTGTGGATTATCTCTCCCAATCTATCTTTTCTCAAATCTACGCTCTCGACACACTTCAATATTTAAGCATAAATAAAGAAAAGATGATTGAGTCGCTCCCTGCAATTTGGCCTATCGAAAGAAAGGCTCTAACAAGCAGAATTGGAGCATTTGGAACAAGAATACACCCGATCTTTGGTTATCGTCACACCCATACTGGAGTCGATTTACCTGCTAAACGAGGAACACCTATATATGCAACAGCAGCAGGTAAGGTGCTTGAAGCCAAATGGAATACAGGGTATGGCAAAAGTATACTTATTGACCACGGTTATGGCTACGAAACTCGATATGCCCACCTAACCGATTGGTTGGTAGAAAAGGGCGATGAGGTGGTAAGAGGCATGGAGATAGGCACAGTGGGAAATACGGGCAACTCTACAGGACCACACCTACACTACGAGGTGATATATAGAGGACGTGTGGTAAATCCTCTTACATTCTTAGGTAAAGAGGTGAAAGATGAAGATTTCTACAATATAATAAACTCTGCTAAAGAGACAACATACGAATCTGAGGTGATAAGCAACGATAATTAAAGATGACAACCAACAATAACATAAAAAAGAGAGGTAAGACAAGTAGAGAGAAGATAAAAGAGCGAATTTTATCTCTACTAGTTAGGGCTTTGGCATGGTGTGGAGTGGCAGTAGTATACTACTTTATTTTTTCTATATTTTTTGATACTCCACTAGAGTATGAGATGCGAAAAACCAATAGAACTCTTCGCAATCAGTACGAAATTTTAAGTGCTAAACTCGACACACTCGAAGCTGTTTCAAAAAATCTCTCGACAAGGGATGTAAATCTATATAGTGCTATTTTTGAAGCAAACCCTTACGATAATAGCTCTCAAAACATCGCTGATAGCTACCTAACAGAGCAAGAGCTATTAGCACTTTCGAACAACGAACTATCAGAACTTTTTTTTGATAAGTTAAAGAGCTTGGAAAACGGCATAAAGAGCGAAAGCAAAGGCTATTGGGAACTGCAAAAAAACATGGATAGTCTCGGCGAAAAGTTAAACTACTTTCCATCAATTCAACCTATCGTAAACAAAGATTTTTCAAAACTTGCCGCCTCCTACGGTATGCGTATTCAGCCTTTTTTAAAGACCGTATCGTTACATGAGGGTGTCGACTTTGCAATTCCCGAAGATAGTCGAATTTATGCCACTGCCGATGGCACAGTAAAGAGCGTGGCACAAGGAAGTAAGGGCGAAGGCTTGACTATAGATATTGACCATAAAAATGGTTACATTACAACCTACTCACACCTTAACAAATCGTTAGTTAGGCGTTATCAAAAGATAAAAAGAGGCGATATCATAGCATATAGTGGAAATAGCGGACTATCTTTTCTTCCACATCTTCACTACAGTGTAAGCTACAATGGATTGAAAGTCGATCCAATCAACTACTTTTTTATGGAGTTAAATCCTTATGAGAGTGTTGAGATTAAACGTAGGGCTGAGAATGCTATGCAATCGCTGGACTAATTCTTAATTCATAATTCATAATGCATAATTCATAATTATAATGGGGAATATTATAAATCAACGCATAGCGTCTCTTAGAGAGGTGTTAGCAGATAGCGGCATTACAGCTATTATTATTCCATCTAACGACCCTCATTTTGGAGAGTATGTTCCATCGTACTATAAATGTAGGGAGTATATTAGCGGTTTTAATGGAAGTGCTGGAACAGCGGTAGTTTCTACCTATGGCTCTGCACTTTGGACAGATTCACGCTATTTTTTACAAGCCGAAGATCAACTTTCGGAAAGCGAAGTAGAGCTTATTAAAATGGGGTATGAAACCACCCCAACCTTTGCCCAATGGCTAAAAAAGAGCCTTAAAGCAGGCGAAAAAGTGGCTGTCGATGCAAAACTGTTCTCTGTTTCGGAGTTTGAAAGGTTAAAATTATCTCTTGGCGAAATTGAGCTTACCACAATCGACGATCCATTTACAAAAATATGGAACGACCGCCCTCTTCCACCCTCTATCCCAATTTTCACACTGGATATAACAACTACAGGCGAGGGAGTGCAAGATAAAATTAAGCGTGTAAAAGCTACTCTTGATTTTAAAGAAAACGAGGCATATATTGTAACTGCCACCGACGAAGTGGCATGGCTATGTAATATTCGTGGAGGCGATGTAGATTTTAATCCTGTAGCGATGGCTTACGCTATAATTGAAAACGACACTACTACCCTATTTATAGATATAAATAAGGTCGATGAGCAGGTTTCTGTATCTTTAAGCAGAAGAGGGATTAACATCGAAGAGTATTCCGATTTTGAAAATTATATAGATTCTATTTCACACAAAACTTTTATTGTAAACGGAGAAAAGAGCAATCTGAGCAGCTTTTTAAAGATAAAAAACAGTCGCTTTGAAAAGGGTGCAACAGTAGTTTCACATCTAAAATCGGTAAAAAACGAGACCGAACTAGAGGGTTTTAAACGTGCTATGATTGAGGATGGCAAAGCACTTGTAAAATTCTATATTTGGTTAGAGGAGGCACTTAACGGAGGCGGTACAACCTCAGAGTGGGAGGTAAACTGCAAGCTAAAGGAGTTTAGAGGTGAAAGCCAACTGTTTGTTGGTGAGAGTTTTGGCTCTATAGTGGGGTATAACGAGCATGGAGCTGTTGTTCACTATGGTGTAACACCTAAAAGTTCAAAAACTATCACTAAAGATGGTATGCTTCTTATCGACTCTGGCGGTCAATACCTTTGTGGTACCACCGATATTACTCGCACAATCCACCTTTCAACCCCAACCAAGGAGCAACAAAAAGATTTTACACTTGTGCTGATGGGAAATATAAATCTTGCCTCAGCAATTTTTCCTACGGGCACTCGTGGTTCGCAGTTAGATATTTTGGCTCGTAAAAGCCTTAACCAACACGGTATAAACTATATGCACGGCACTGGTCACGGCATTGGTCACTTCCTAAACGTACACGAAGGACCTCAATCTATTCGTAAAGAGGAAAATAGTGTAACTATTAAGGAGGGAATGGTTATGAGCAACGAACCAGCAATGTATCGCACAGGTCAGTATGGTATTCGCACCGAAAATGTGATTGTAGTGATAAAAGATAAATCGACAGAGTTTGGCGATTTTCTAAAATTTGAGACAATTACCCTATTTCCAATCGATTTAAAATGTATAGATTTAGGACTTCTTACTCCTAAAAAACGTAATTGGTTGAATAGCTATCATAAGATGGTCTACGACACTCTCTCTAGCCACTTAACTACCAAAGAGCAGCTATGGCTAGCTCAGAAAACAAAATCTATTTAGATATTTAGGTGACCTAAAAGTCCTTAAAATAGGCGGATTCCAAAACCCCTTTTGCGAATCCGCCTCACAATTTTTGAAAAAAATTGTGCGCTCAGTGGTCTCGAAGAGCCACTGAAGGCGTGTTTTTGTTCACTTTTTTTAAAAAGTGTTAAATATAGTTTTTTAAGAGGGTGACCCAACTAGTCGTTTTTGACTTTTGGGTCATCCTCTTTTTGATATTTTTATTTGGATATATCTCAAAATATTATTTTAGGGGAGTTCAAATAATTGGTTTTATCCAATTTTTAGAAGTTCCCTTTAGATATAAAATCGATAATAGAAAGGTAAAGGGAACTTTTAAGTAGTGTAAAACAATTATTGCCATATTTTTAATAGCACTCTTGGAGCGATATTTTTTACTATTAAATCTCAATGTAGAACCACTATATTTTCAATTCAATAGCAAAAAATCTCATCTCCAATAGTACTTTAAAAACACATGTGAATAAAGGTTTGAAATTTTCGAGCTATTTCGAGCTATTTTGCAACTCGAGTTATAAAAAAAATAACTTTTGTTAATGCTTTTTTAAAAAAAGCACGCCCTTTGGGCTGGCAAAAATCGTTCACTTGCGTTCACGGCTTCGCTCCGCTCGCTAAAATTAGGAAAAAGGTTTTTCAAACCTTTATTGGCATAACACACCAATAATTATTTTACCCTACTTAAGTAGTGTAAAACAATTATTGCCATATTCTTAATAGCACTCTTGGAGCGATATTTTTTACTATTAAATCTCAATATAGAACCACTATATTTTCGATTCAATAGCAAAAAATCTCATCTCCAATAGTACTATTAAAAATACACCAATAATTATTTTACCCTACTTAAGTAGTGTAAAACAATTATTGCCATATTCTTAATAGCACTCTTGGAGCGATATTTTTTACTATTAAATCTCAATATAGAACCACTATATTTTCGATTCAATAGCAAAAAATCTCATCT
>JAWXTR010000012.1:0-36881 GCA_044433365.1 Rikenellaceae bacterium | reverse complement strand
TAAACCTTTTTTTTAAAACATAACGATTTGTGTTACAGACGTAGCAGGGCTACGTCTCTACTGCTGAGTCGCCAACACCCCGAATTGTTTTAAACCTTTTTTTTAAAACATAACGATTTGTGTTACAGACGTAGCAGGGCTACGTCTCTACTGCTGAGTCGCCAACACCCCGATTTGTTTTCAAACCCTTTTTTTAAACATAACTGCGCAGGTAGAGACGTTGGATCCAACGTCTGTAATGCACACAGGTAACCACCCATCGAATTGTTTTTAACCCCCTGTGTGCGGTTGCAGGGTTCGATTACAGACGTTGGACCCAACGTCTCTACCACCACACCAATTTGTTTTTAAACCCAATTCATTAAAACATAATGATTTGTGTTACAGACGTAGCAGGGCTACGTCTCTACCTTTATATCTAAAAAACTCAAAATTATTCTTATTTAGCTTCCAACGACAACTTTTTCATATTTATATCCAAGCTCTTTTAGTTCGATAGAGATACCGATCTTGAACATAATTTTTACGGTTGATGCCATAATATAGAACGCTTCACTAGTCTGCGCCTCTATCTGCTCTTTGAGGATATGCGACACTGCTGCACGTGCAAGCGATAGAAGCATTGCTTCTAATTTCTGGTTGTAGTCCGACTCTAACGTTAAGCCAAGAAGCTCTTCAATGATATATTCGTCCATATTATCAAATCCACGTACATCACGCATAGCGATGTAAATACCTTTACGATTCTGGTATTCCTCCCAAGAGCCATCCCATATTGCAGCCATCGCCATACCAAAGTAGGCAGCCCATGCCATAGCAACAGTAGGATAATCGCTAAGTAACGGCATTGCATCAGCTAAGTATTCGGGTGCAGATTCTTTCCAAATCTCGTCAAGCTCTTCAACTAAAAGAATATTGCCATCTATAAAACCTGCGGAGTTGCACTTTTCGATTAATATTTTTTGTAGCGATTCTTCGAAATTTTCTAAATATTCTGGTGTTATCATTTTTGTATATTTTAAAAAACGAGGATAGCTCTAAAAAGTTATCCTCGTTAAATTTATGGGAATTTCCCTTGCCTAATAACTATCTAATTACAGTCTCTTTACGGTCAGGACCAATCGAAACGATAGATACCTTAACACCGCTCTCTTTTTCGATATACTCAATATATCCTTTAAGCTCAGCAGGGAAATCGTTGTAATCTTCGATACCTGTTAAATCGCTATTCCAACCTTTTAGTTCGGTGTAGATAGGTTTAACTTCGCCCTCTGGAAGCTCGTAAGGGAACTCAGATGTCACCTCACCATTAACCTCGTAAGCAGTAGCAACTTTGATAGTTTCAAAACCGTTTAAAACATCGCATTTCATCATAATTAAGTCGGTAACACCATTAATCATAACGCTATATTTAAGAGCTACCATATCTAACCAACCGCAACGACGACGACGACCAGTAGTAGAACCAAACTCTCTACCTACATCACACATCTTATCGCCATCAGCATCGAAAAGCTCTGTAGGAAATGGACCACTACCAACACGTGTACAGTATGCTTTGAAAATACCGTAAACTTTACCGATTTTTGTTGGCGCAACACCTAAACCAGTACAAACACCTGCACAAACTGTGTTAGATGATGTAACAAATGGGTAAGTACCAAAATCAATATCTAAAAGCGAACCTTGTGCACCCTCAGCCAAAATAGATTTTGACTCTACAGCGTGGTTAATGTAGTGTTCGCTATCGATAATATCAAATTGTTTAAGACCTTCGACAGCCTCCAACCATTTTGCCTCATACTCTGTAATATCAAACTCGAAGTTGTAGCTGTTAATCATGCCAACATGTTTGTTTTTAAGAGCATTGTAGCGATTTAGGAACTCTGGAGAGATAGTATCACCAATTCTAAGACCATTACGACCTGTTTTATCCATGTAAGTTGGTCCAATACCTTTTAGAGTTGAACCAATTTTAGCTTTACCTTTAGCCTGCTCGCTAGCAGCATCTAAAATACGGTGAGTAGGAAGGATAAGATGCGCTTTTTTAGCTAATTTTAGGTTTGTACCGTCGATTTTTTTGCCGCTTTCACGCAATTTATTCACCTCGTCCATAAAAATAACAGGGTCGATAACAACTCCGTTACCAATTACGTTTACAACGCCATCACGGAAAATTCCCGATGGAATAGTGTGTAATACATACTTTTCGCCATTAAAAATTAGCGTATGACCAGCATTAGGACCTCCCTGAAAACGAGAGATTACACCATACGAAGGGGTTAGTACATCGACTACTTTACCTTTACCTTCGTCGCCCCATTGTAGGCCTAAAACAACATCTACTTTCATGATTTTATATAGATTTTATATGATTTTTTTACGTTTGTTTTCTATTTTTTAGTGTTACTCTTGCTCTTTAGATTTTAGGCGTATTCCATTTTCGTGGAACTCAATAGTTTGAGCTTTAAGCAAGATTCCAACAGCCTTTTTAAAGCTCTTCTTGCTCATATTTAGAGTAATGGCTATATCATCTGGTGAGCTATTATCGTTTAGAGCTACAAATCCATCGTGCTCTTTTAGATAAGCCTCAACAACCTCTGAAGACTCTTTCATAAGAGTCAAACCCTCAGTGCGAAGCGAAATATCAATGCGGTTATCTTCAGTAATCTTACGCACGTAGCCTGTTAGACGGTCGCCCACCTCAATTCTTTGGAAAGTTTGGTCGGAATAAATCACACCCCAATGACGATTTTCGATAATTACACGATAACCATAATCGGCTCTAATTGCTACTAATACCTCGACTTTCTTGCCTATATTTAGGTCGATATCGTCGTTGTAAATGTAGCGATTTAGCTTTGTTGTGCCGACAACTCTACCGCTTGCAGCATCGTGGTAAACCGCTATAATATAGCGTTTACCCACTTGAAGATCAAAAAGTTGGTTTCTTTTTGGGATAAGCAGGTTTTTAGGTAATCCCCAATCTACAAATGCGCCAATAGCGTTGTTGTCAACAACTTCTAGGTAGGCAACCTCTCCTACCATAGCTAAAGGTCGGTCGGTCACTGCCACTTGACGGTCGATAGAGTCGTGATATACAAATACATCAAGCTCTTCATCAATTTCCATTCCCTCTTTAAGGTAGCGGTTAGGAAGAAGAACCTCTGCTCCCTCTTCATCTGCCAAATAGGCACCATTGTCTGTAAATCGAGTAATCTTTAAACTATTTACAATTCCTGAAATAATCATTTTTTCTGTGTTAGAGCTCTCTCTCTAATCTCTGTTTTATTGTTTGATAAAATATTAAAGATAAGGGTAGTTCTAAATTCTGGATTTTGAGAGATTTTTTGTTTTAAGGTTTTAGAAGTTCCATTCAGATTTATATTTTTCGAATATGGGCTGTAGTGGATTATACCGCCCTTATTTGAGAAATCCAAAGGTGAAGTCTTAAACCGGAAAAGCTCCGAAAGTCAGATTTTAGAAATTCGCATAAGTAAAAATTATGTAAATTTAAATTGTTCACACAACTATAAACGCATGAAAAATAAATATATTACAATATTTTCCTGCGTTTACCATCTCTTTAACCCTACAAAGTTAACATTATTAATGAAAAATTGTTAATTTGCACTACTGAAAAGTTGAAAAAATATTAATTAACTAGGATTAAGCAACTGATAATAAAGATTTTAAAACCATGAAAATATCTGCACTACAAATGGATATTGCTCTCGAAAAAGAGCAAAATTACGTGAAAATCGAAAATCATCTTCAAAAAATTGAGGGTGGATGTGATATTTTTGTTCTTCCCGAAATGTTTACAACTGGATTTTCGATGGAGAGCGAAAAAATTTGTGAAACTCATGAGGGTGCAACTCTGGAGTTTATGAAAACTATTGCTCAGAAATATAACTGTGCAATTTGCGGCTCGGTAGCGGTTAAAGATGGCGAAAATTTCTACAATCGTTTCTATTTTGTAGAGGAGAGTGGAAAATATACATATTACGACAAACATCACCTTTTTCGTATGGCTGGCGAGCATAACCATTATAGTGCTGGCTCTGAGCGAGTGGTTGTGGAGTATAGAGGGGTAAGAATTTTACTTCAAGTCTGCTACGATTTAAGATTTCCTGTGTTTAGTCGCAACCGTAACGATTATGATATGGCTTTTTATGTTGCTTCATGGCCAACGCCTCGTGTTGGAGCTTGGAATAAGCTATTAGATGCACGAGCTATTGAAAATCAAGTATTTGTAGTTGGAGTAAATCGTATTGGCGACTTCGAGGGAATAAACTACATCGGCGGCACTCATATTATCAACTTCAAAGGCGAAAAAATGGTTTCGGCTGGCGACAACAAAGAAGAGGTTATCTCTGCTGAGCTGGATTTTAAATCATTAGAGCGTTTCCGTGAGGTTTTCCCTGCTCATTTGGATAGTGATGTAATTAATTATGAATTATAAATTATTTTCCGCCCCGTAGAGACGATAGGTCTATCGTCTGTAATCAAGCAAAGAAAATAATTACGAATTACGAATTATAAATTACGAATTACGAATTATTTTCCGCCCCGTAGAGACGATAGGTCTATCGTCTGTAATCAAGCAAAGAAAATAATTATAAATTACGAATTACGAATTATAAATTACGAATTATTTCTGTGTTCGATTAGAGATGTTGGACCCAACATCTCTACGTAGTATTACCGAACTTAATAATTTATAATTCATAATTTATTTAACCAACTTAGTACGATAAGCAGCAGATATTTTGCCTTTAGCAATTTTTGTTAGCTTACCTTTGTTTAGAGTTTTGCGAATTGGGGCTATACGGTCGGTAAATAGTGCTCCTTCGATATGGTCGTATTCGTGTTGAACTACACGAGCACGGATTCCATCTAGCTCCTCATCGTGCTCAATAAAATTTTCGTCCATATAACGAACTTTAATAACATCATATCTGTCGACGTTCTCTCTAACCCCAGGAACGCTTAAGCAACCCTCAATAAAAGGCACTTTTTCGCCCGAACGTTCATAAATTTCGGCATTAATAAACACTTTTTTGAAGTCAGCAGCATTTGGATCTTCCTCACCAAAAGCAGTTGCATCTACCACAAAAAGATTGATATTTTTACCAACTTGTGGAGCAGCTAAGCCTATACCCTCGCTATCTGCCATAGTGTCGAACATATCGGCAATAAAAGTGTCTAACTCAGGATAGTTTTGGTCTATATCGACCGATTCTTTTCTTAATACGGACGAGCCGTATAGATAGATTGGATATACCATTATAAATTTTCTAAATATGTTTGTAAAATTATTGTTGCACTCACTTTGTCGACAAGTGCCTTATCACGTCGAGCCGATTTTTTGACTCCGCCCGCAATAATCGCCTGCATTGCCAATTTCGAGGTAAACCTCTCATCGACAAAAATCACCTCCTTATCTGGAAACTCTTTTTGAAGCCAAATAGAGAAAGGTTTTATATATTTATAACTTTCGGAGTATTCTCCCGACATTTGTCGAGGCAAACCAATAACAAATTTTTCAAGCTCATTTTGCGAAGAATACTCTTTTAAAAAGCTCTTTAACTTATTGGTTTCTACCGTAGTTAACCCTGTTGCAATTATCTGTAAAGGGTCGGTTACTGCTATGCCTGTACGTTTTTTTCCGTAGTCGATGGCTAAAATTCTACCCAAATTTCTATATTTTTTCGCAAAGATACACTATCTTTGTGAAATTACGTTATTTTTTTTCTTTTATCACAAACAAAATATTAATTTTGTACACTTATAAAACGAAAAATATCGAAAAAAATTTTAAACATTATATAGTATGACACAAGAAGAGCTTTTTAAAAAATTAATTGCGCACAGCAAAGAGTATGGATTTATCTTTCAATCTAGTGAGATTTATGATGGTTTAAGTGCGGTTTACGACTATGGTCAATTAGGTGTTGAGCTTAAAAATAATATCAAAAAATATTGGTGGGATGCAATGGTCAAACTACACCAAAATATTGTAGGTATTGATGCTGCCATCTTTATGCACCCAAAAACTTGGGAGGCATCGGGTCACGTTGCAGCCTTTAACGATCCACTTATCGACAACAAAGATTCAAAAAAACGCTATCGTGCCGATGTTCTAATCGAGGATTGGCTTGCTAAGCAGGACGATAAAATCGAAAAAGAGGTGACGAAAGCTGCTAAACGTTTTGGCGAAACTTTCGACCGTGAGATGTTTATCGAGACTAACCCACGCATTGCTGAAATCAAAGCTCGTCGTGATCAGATCAACAAACGCATGGTTGATTCACTTACCGATAACAATCTTGAAGAGGTAAAACAGGTGATTGAAGATTGCGAAATTGTGTGTCCTATCTCTGGCACTCGCAACTGGACAGAGGTACGCCAATTCAACCTTATGTTTGATACAAAAATCGGTTCTGTGGCTGAGGGTGCAAACAAAATATATCTTCGTCCAGAGACTGCACAAGGTATATTCGTAAACTTCCTAAATGTTCAGAAAACTGGACGTATGAAGATTCCTTTTGGTATTGCTCAAATTGGTAAAGCGTTCCGTAATGAGATTGTAGCACGTCAGTTTATCTTCCGTATGCGTGAGTTTGAACAGATGGAGATGCAATTCTTTGTGCGCCCGGGTGAAGAGATGCAGTGGTACCACCATTGGAAAGAGTTCCGCATGAGATGGCACCGTGCTCTTGGTTTTGGTGATGGTAACTACCGTTTCCACGACCACGAAAAATTGGCTCACTATGCTAACGCTGCTGCCGATGTAGAGTTTAACTTTCCGTTTGGTTTTAAAGAGGTTGAGGGCATCCACTCTCGTACTGATTTCGACCTTTCTAGCCACCAAGAGCTATCGGGTAAAAAGCTTCAATACTTTGATACAGAGCTTAATAAAAACTATGTTCCTTACGTTGTCGAAACATCTATCGGTGTAGACCGTATGGTTCTACAAGTGCTTTCAGCATCATATAAAGAGGAAGAAATTGTAAAAGAGAATGGCGCAAAAGAGAGCCGCACTCTACTACGTATTCCTGCACCATTAGCACCAGTAAAGGTTGCTATCTTGCCTCTTGTTAAGAAAGATGGTCTACCTGAGATTGCAGATTCTATCTACGATTCTCTAATTCTTGACCATGTTTGTCAATGCGACTCAAAAGATAGTATCGGTAAGCGTTACCGTCGTAATGATGCAATTGGTACTCCTCTTTGTGTTACTGTCGACCACCAAACATTGGAAGATCAAACAGTAACAGTTCGCTACCGTGACACTATGGAGCAAAAACGTGTTGCTATTGCAGAGCTTCCTTCGATTATCGAAGCTGAGGTTTCTATGAAAAACCTTATTGCTAAGTTGAAATAAATTCTGCATTTTTAGAGATTTAAAAATTTTATTTAAGGGGAGTTCGTAAATCGATTTTACATGATTTATGAACTCCTCCTTAAATTTAATGCTTTTCAGCAACTCCCAAAATTATTATTACCTTTGTCGCAAAAATAACCCCTACTATTATATATAAGTAGGGTAAAATAATTATTGGTGTATTTTTAAAAGTGCTATTGGAGATGAGATTTTTTGCTATTGAATCGAAAATATAGTGGTTCTATATTGAGATTTAATAGTGAAAAATATCGCTCCAAGAGTGCTATTAAGAATATGGCAATAATTGTTTTACACTACTTAAAGGGTTGGATAACTAAAAAATTATGTGGCAAACATCTTTAGCAACTATTGGGTTGCTTGTTGTATCAAATATTTTTATGACTTTCGCTTGGTATGGGCATTTAAAACTAAGTCAGATGGGGGTTAGTTCAAAATGGCCTTTGTATGGTGTAATTCTATTTTCTTGGGCTATTGCGCTTGCTGAGTATGCTTGTCAAGTACCTGCAAATAGAATAGGCTTCATAGGAAATGGCGGCCCATTTACTCTTATGCAGCTAAAGGTTATGCAAGAGGTGATAACTTTAATTGTTTTTACAGTTTTTGCAAATCTATTTTTCCAGGGTAATGAACTGCGTTGGAACCATTTAGTAGCGTTCGTTCTGCTTATAGGTGCTGTATATTTCGTCTTTTTGGATACGAGTAGATAAGTATCAATTATCAATAACAAATTATCAATTATAAATTACAAATTATTAATGAAAAAATCTACACAAGAATATAAAGCTGCTAATAAGGCTTTTATGAGAAATATCTCAAAACAAGAGGGGGTAAATCTTCTCGACAAAGGTGTATATTATAAGGTAATTAAATGCGGCGAGAGCCAAATATCACCATCTATAAATGAAGTAGTATCGGTACACTACACTGGTCGTTTTATCGATGGTAGAGAGTTTGATTCATCACGAGAAAACAGCTATCCAGCCACTTTTAGAGTGCGTGAAGTGATTGAGGGGTGGCAAATTGCTTTAGTAAATATGAAAATCGGCGATATTTGGGAGATATATATCCCTTCTGAAATGGGTTATGGCGATAAAGCTTCAAGTGGTATCCCAGGACGTTCTTCGCTTATATTTGAGGTGGAGCTTATTACTGTTAGTTAGAGGTTAGGGATTAGAGATTAGGGGTTAGAGATTAGAGGTTAGAGATTAGAGGTTAGAGATTAGAGGTTAGAGATTAGAGGTTAGAGGTTAGGGATTAGAGATTAGGAAGCACAGCTATCAAATGGGTCTTTGCCCTGCCCGCTGGTATTTGGCATTTAGAACTATGCGCATCCAAAGATAGATTGCACGCAACGTGTAAAAAAAATAAAAATATAAAAAAATGTAAAAACGTTTGGTTTGTTACGAAAATTTCGTAACTTTGCGAATAATTAATAGGAATACTAAAAAATAGCAATATGAAAAAATTAACTATACAAGAAGAGGAGGTAATGCAGGCAATTTGGGCTATAGGGAGTGGAGTGATAAAGGATTTTATCTCTAAACTCGACCAAAGCGATAAAATTCCCTACACAACTGTAGCATCGATTGTTAGAAATTTGGAAAAAAAGGGCTATGTAGAGTCAAAACGTTATGGCAATACCAATGTTTTCACCCCTAAAATCCATCTTTCCGACTATAAACGTGAATTTATGGGTACAGTTGTAAAAGATTATTTTACAAACTCATATAAAGATATGGTAGCATTTTTCGTAAAAGAAAAACGACTTTCGAAAGATGAATTAGAAGAGATAATTGAACTTATTGAGAGTAATAATGAGTAATACGGTACTTCTATTATTTATAATTTATAGTTTATAATTTACAATTACTTACATTCATGGATATCTTAATATATTTCGCAAAAGCAAATTTAGCAATTATGGTTTTTGCGCTTATTTATGCTATATTTTTAAGAAAAGATAGTAATTTTATTTTGCGACGACTATATTTTCTTATTTCGCTTGCTGCATCGCTAACTTTCCATTCTATTCCATCGTTTTGGAACTTTGAAAAAAGCGGTTCGGGCATAGACAAATTACTAGAGAATAGCGATATACTAATTAATGCAGGAAGCTCACAACAGGCAGTAGAAGAGGTGTCGAAATCGCCTTTTGAGACAATAATTCCCATTTTTTGGAGTATCGTAGCTGCCATTATGTTTGTAAAAATGGCAATGGGGTTAATCACCATAATAAAAATTAAAATGAGATCGAAAAGATATTGTTATAATGGGGTTAATTACTATTTTGTTAACCACGATATTGTGCCTTTTTCCTTTTTTAAATGGATTTTTTTACCATCAAAAGAGTTTGATGAAAGTAGCGATGTTTTAAAACACGAACTATCGCACAGTGATGGCTTGCACTCTTTTGATTTGATTATAAGCGAGATTTTCACCCTTTTGTTTTGGTACAACCCTGCCGTTTGGTATATAAGGGGTGAAATGCGTCAAAATCTTGAATTCATTGCCGATAGAGAGGTTTTACTCTCTGGAAGCGATAAAAAAGAGTATCAATATGGGCTACTGCGCCTATGTTGCACAGATAATAAAAGTAGAGTTGCAACCTATTTCAATAATTCAAACCTTAAAAATCGTATTATTATGATGAACAGAGAACAAAAATCGAAAATAGCCATACTTCGATATGGTCTATTGCCTATTGCGTTTGCAATGTTGACACTAACTAATAGTGCAAAAAGTGGCGTAGAAAATAGTAAAGATAATTTGGATAAAATTGAGTCGGTAGTCGAACAAAAAACAGATCAAAAAAAGATTGTAGTCGGCTCCTTAGACGATGAAAATGCCAAAAAGGCTCTCGTTGTAATAGATGGTAAAGAGTCGACAGAGGCTCAGCTAGAAGCGACAGACCCAACCACTATAGAAAGCGTATCGGTATTGAAAGATGAATCGGCAACTGCAATTTATGGCGAAAAAGGAGCTAATGGAGTTATAATAGTAACCTTAAAAGATGGCAAAACATCCAGCAATAATACCATTAACGAAGAGGTAAAAGTTGTGGGTTATGGAACAATGAAAAAGGCGGAAAATGCGCAAGAGACAATTGAAAATAGCACAAAAGATATTGAAAATACAAAAATAGATGGTAATCCGTTATATTTTATCGATGGAAAAGAGGTGTCGTATTCAGATATAGAAAACATTGACCAAAATAAAGTAGAAAAGATTACTATCTATAAAGATGCTCAGGCAATCGATTTATATGGTGAAAAAGCTAGTAATGGGGTCGTTTTGGTTACTACAAAAAAATAAAATTATAATTATGTCGAAAGTAAATTTATTTATAGTTGCATTATCTTTATTAATTGTCTACTCGTGTGGAAATAAAGGAGCTAATGGTAGCAAAAACATCGTAGATATTAGCAACTCCACAAAAATAGAGCTAAAAATGTCGGACTATTTTAGCTCGGTACGTTATCTACCATTAGAAACTACTGATGAATCGTTGATAGGTGGTAATGCTGAGATTGCGTATTGTGATAATGATATTATCGTAATTACATCTGCCTCTGGTTGTCATGTATTTAATTCACAAAGTGGCAAGTTTTTAAGAAAAGTTGGAACTAAGGGCAAGGGTCATGATGAATATCTAGCTGTTGCGCCAGGTAAGATTGTAGATGGAGAAAAAATGTCGATAGTGATGTCGAGAGGTCTCGATTTAATAGAGTACTCTCTACTCGATGGTTCGGTTATAAATTCAACTATACCGCAGAATATTCATGACTCATATTTTGGCTATATTATCGCTTTAGGCGATGGCACTTGGGCAAGAGGAGAGTATAATATTAGAGGAAAGATGGCAAATAGACTCTATTTTTTCGATAAAAATAGAATTCTCGATTCACTTCCAAATCACCTAAATTTTGAGCCAAATACAAAAGGACGAATTTCTGTAAATAAGAGAGAGGTGATGGCGTATCATTTTAATAAAGAGACTTTTTATAAATATATGTATTGCGATACAATATTTAATATTAGTAATAGAAGTTATAAACCAAAATGGATTATTAAACTTGAAAGCTCGACTGAGGATTTAGCTAAGCTATTGTGTGATGACGATTTCTATACTAGATCATTAGAATTTCACACTATTCAAAGTGTTGTAGAGAGCGATAACTATCTATTTTTTGAGTCATCAAGATATGAGAAAACTAAGCCAATAATCTATTCAAAAGAGAGCGGTGAGGCTACGGAGCTTAAATTTGGTGGATTTATTGATGATATTGAGGGAGGATTGCCATTTTTCCCAAGAATATTAACTTCTAATAAAAAAGTATCTTCGCTGATTAACTGCGAAACAATTTTAGGAGCATTTGAGAAGGAAAGAGGTGGTGAAAACAGCAGTGAAATTAAAACTTCAGATAGCTTCAAAGCCAATTTTTCTAAACTTACTCTTGATAGTAATCCTGTTGTTGCAATTGCTAGTTTTTAAGGAAAATTTGCAAAACCCTTTTGTGATTTCCCTGTTTTCGCACGTAGCAGTAGAGACGTAGCCCTGCTACGTCTAAAAAACGACACCGATTAGTTTAAAAAAAACCTTTAAGAAACGATATCTATTTTGTTACAGACGTAGCAGGGCTACGTCTCTACAGTCGAGCTATCAAAAGTTTAAATTACTTCTGTAATAAGATACAGCAGTAGAGAAGTAGCCCTGCTACGTCTAAAAAACAACTCTGATTTAGTTTTTAAAAACCTTAAAAAAACGATAGCTATTTTGTTACAGACGTAGCAAGGCTACGTCTCTACAGTCGAGCTATTAAAAGTTTAAATTACTTCTGTAATAAAACGTAGCAAGTAGAGACGTAGCCCTGCTACATCTAAAATCGAATTTTGCGAATTTCCCTTAATATTATCCTAAAATCTTGCGCCAAGGGTAAACATTAAAGAGTTGCGACTTGTTTTGTTAGCAAAAGTTTGCTCGCTATGGATACCGCTATAAGAGTCGTAGTAGAAATATTGTGGTGAGCTATTAGATACCATATTAACATAGGTTACATCCATATAAAATCCACCTGCTTTAAACCCGAAACCACCGCTAATATTTTGCCAGTTGTTTTCCTCGTCGCTCTCATTTTTTAGAGGATTGCCATAGTAGGCATAACCACCACGAAGATAGCAATAACCGCCAAGTTTTATTTCAGCACCAAATCTATAGTTGTTTGAAGCTTTGTAAGTATCAGCTATTTCGCTATTTAATGAGTTTTCACCCTCACTACCGAGTCCATCTGTAACTTTCATTTTATGGTAGTTAGTGCGGTCGTAGTCAAAACTTAAAATTGCTGTATTTGCTAATGTTGTCGACACCCCAAAAAGAAATTTGCTCGGTGTACGTACTCTATATTCACCAAGGCTATAAGGAGTATCGGCATATAGATATGATGGTGAGGTTGTATAGTAGCTATCCATTAGAGCATAGTACTCTTCTCTTACGCTGTAGGCAGTAGGAGTATGGTAGGCAACGCCTATTTTTATGCCTCTTATAGGTTCGTATGTTACACCCAATTTCATATTTATACCGCTAGCCGAGGTGGTAAGATTTTGACGGTAGTCAAATATATCTAAATCGCCAACGTTGTTGTCTAAATTTGCATATTCGCTGTAAAGTTGGTATCTCGAATATTTGTAGTCAGTAAATGCTACGGTTGCCCCAACATATAGTTTGTCGAGCAGATTTACACCGCTAGTTATTATATAGTCGGCACTATAACCCGATGTCTGTTGTGTAAAATCTGGATAGGTTTCATCGCCTAAAAACAGCGTGCCGCTATCTTCGTATGAAAGTCCGTAGGTATATGGACTATTATCGGTAACATATAGCAGACCTGTATTATATGCCATCATACTACCCCAAAGCGAAACGGGCATATAGCGATATGGCTCCATAGGGTCGCTGCTAGGGCTAAGAATATCGCTAGGAGAGATACCCGAAAGCTGCGATGCAAACATATCGAGCATTGAGGTTGTCTCGTAGTTGCCCGAGGTGTATTGGTTTGTGTTAAAATCATTATTCTTATTAAAAACGAACCCGATATTTGCACTTCTAACGGTTGTTTTATCGTTTAAAAACACATTTTGAATAATAGATACATTATTGATAATACCCTTATCCATATTATCGCTAGTGGAATAAGTACCTAGCGGACCAGATGCTTTAGAATCGATATTTGTGCCTAAATATGATGCTGTTATAGACCAATCACTACCTTTATACATACCGATACCAGCAGGATTTATTGCTGCCGATGCACCATCAGCACCAAGAGAGGTAAAAGCACCTCCCATAGCGGTGCTACGTGCTGTTGAAAAAGAGTAGGTGCCTTGAGCCATACCAAAAATATCGATAGGATCTTGTGCTGAGGCACTGTATGCAGCTAGCAATAAGAAAGCTGCTGAAAAAATATTTTTTAATTTCATAATATTCAGAATTTAGAACTCCACTTATCTACGACCGCCACTACTACTACTGCTACGCACGCTACCGCCTCCACTTGAAGAGCTACTGCGTGTTGATCCACCATAAGAGCTGCTACCACCATAAGAGCTACTACGGCTGCTTGTTCCGTAAGAGCTATTACTGCTACTACGAGTTGAACCAGAGTTGAAAATAGTTGAATTTGAATTTGAATTGCTTCTTTCGTAGGTGGTTCTATTCTCTTTTGTTGAAGAACTATTGTTATTGGTAGAAGAGGTAGAACTACTACGTGTAGATAATCGTTGTGCTGCATTCTCGCTATCAAAAACTGAACTACGACGTATGCTACCGCTACTGCTATTACTGCTGCTTCTGGTAGTTGTTGCATAGCTATTTCGTGTAGATGTACCGCTAGAATAGCTATTTCTTACACTACCCAATCTGCTTACACTTGAGCTATTACCACTTTTTGTAAAACTATTGCCTACACCGCCCGAGCTACGTCGAGAATCTGCTCTATATACGCTATTTTTGTTATTATACTTTGAGCGGTAGTTAGAGTAGTAGCCACCACCATAATATGGATAGTAACCGCCATACCAACCACCATAATATCCACCGTACCAAGGAGAATACCATGGATCGTAATACCATGGAGAGTACCAAGAAGAGTAGTATCTATATGGGCGTGAATACCAAGGATCATACCAAGGTGAGTACCATGGCGAACCAAATCCACTATAATACCATGACGGAGAGTAGCCTAACGACCATGAAGTACCATACCACGATGGTGAAACAGTAAGATTTACAACTGTTACATTTTTATCGTCGTCCTCCTCTAAAACATAGCTATACGAGTCGTAGTCGGAAGAGTCGTAATTGTCGGAATATACCACACTCTTGCTACTTTGCTCATTACCACTATCGTAGCTACTATCAGATTCAACACCAAGCGCATCCGAAAACATTCCTGGATAGTAATCCTCTGGTATTTCGGCTACAGCATACTCTTGTGTTGGCTCAGCCTGCTTTGTGGAAGAATTGGCATACACATAATTTTGAGTACCACTATTTTGATTACTTTCTACTCTTTGAACTACAATTTTCTCTCTAGCTTTCGTTGGATTTCCTCCATAAAGCTCGTCATAAGAACTACTTACTCTAGCTGTCGAATTGCAGCTAGTAAGTAGCGAAAGAGAACCTATGACTAACGTCAATACAACACTTCTCATAACACCTATTTTTATTTAATTTAATTTTAGTTTTTAAGTTTAATATAAAACGTAATTTTTATATTAAATATTACGCTTTTCCCCTCTTTTTATCTGAAAGGCAAACAGTTGGTACAAATATAATGATTTTATTTAAATATTAAAACTTTTCGGAGATTGTCGATGAATATTTTTGCACGGAATTTGAAAACATCTATAGGGGAGTTCTAAATTCTGGATTTTGAGAGATTTTTTGTTTTAAGGCTTTAGATTTGGATTTTGCAAATTTGGGCTGTAGTGGCTCCTACCGCCCTTATTTGCAAAATTCAAAGGTGAAGCCTTAAAACGGAAAAGCTCCGAAAGTCAGATTTTAGAAGTTCCCTATATAATTTATAATTCATAATTATCTAAATATGAGATTTTATACAATTTTAATAATGCTATTTTTCTTACTTTCCTCGTGTAAAAGAGCAGTTCAAATAGTGACTTTCGAGCGTCCAGTATCGCTATATAAGGTTGAGTCGCTAAGTTATGTCGACAAGACGTTTTCGGCAATGGTAGAGTCGGCGCAGCAGGGCGTTTTGTCGTTTCAGATGGGTGGAGAAATCGAAAAAATATATGTTGAAGAGGGTAGTAAAGTAAAAAAAGGGGCAATAATAGCCATAATCAACCCTATCGACTATAAACTTAAAGTAGAGTCTGCAAAAGCACAATTTGAGGCATCTACAGCCGATATGGAGCGTTATAAGCGGCTGTTAGAGCGAGATGCAATATCGCAGCAGCAGTATGAAGCTGCTTACGCAAACTATATCTCTCGACGTAGTAGTTATCAAAATGCTATGCAGGTGTTGGAAAATACCAAAATATTTGCCCCTTTTTCAGGAGTCATTGAGCGTAAATATGCCGATAATTTTGAGTGGGTGCAGCCCTATCAGCAGATTGTAAAGGTGGTAAATCCCGATACTTTAGATGTTGTTTTTACCATCTCACCTTTGGATGCAAAAATATTACAAGCTCCTGTGGTTAAGTATTTTGTGGAGTTTGAAAACTATCCAAATAGGCTATTTTCGGCAAAATTAATACGCTTTACAGATGTAGCAATTGGCGGTGAGGGTTTTCCTATGACAATTGGAATTGATGATGTTGATTTTTCACTAAAAAAATATGATATAAAGGCTGGTTATAGTTGTAGTGCAATTATTAGAATAGATAATCCTCAAACAAACGAATATAGCTCGATTCCTCTATCAGCAATTTATGAAAAGATTGGTAGCAACCAAAAATATGTTTGGATTTACAATTCGGATGATAGTAAAGTGGAGCTAAAACCTATTGAAACAGGTGAGCTTTTTGGCGAAAATATGATAGTTGTAAAAGAGGGTATTAGTAGTGGCGATTTGGTGGTAACTGCTGGAATATATCAGTTATCAGAGGGTCAAAGTGTAAAACCATTAAATTAGGAATTGTTAATAAATTTTTAAAAGCAACCTCAAAATAGATAAAAATGATAAACTATTCATTAAACAATAAAAAGGTAATATTCTTTTTTTTAGCAGTAATGTTTTTCGGTGGCATCTGGTCGTTTGGAAAGCTCGGCAAAAAAGAGGATGCACCTTTTGTTATTAAACAGGCTGTTATTTTTGTAAATTATCCTGGTGCATCCATCTCACAAGTTGAACAGAAAGTGACAAGGGTGGTGGAGCGAAAACTTCAAACTATGCCAAATGTGTATAAAATTAACTCTGATTCATATCAAGGTATCTCAAAAATTTCGATTGAATTGCAGCCATACACCAAGGCTGCCGAAATTCCGCAAATGTGGGATATTTTAAGACGAAAAATATTGGATGTAGAAAGAGAACTTCCTACAGGGTGTTCAATCTTGATAAACGACGATTTTGGCGATGTTTTCGGCATCTATTTTGGGCTAAAAGCTGGTGAAGGGTTCGATTATGAGGCTCTTCGATATTGGTCGAGAGAGATAGAGCGTAGGCTATCTACTGTAGATGGTGTACAGCAGGTTGCGCTATTTGGTTTGCAAAGAGAGATGGTGAGCGTTGAGGTGTCGCTCTCGCAGCTTGCCGATATTAATATTACACCCGATGAAATATCGAGAATCGTAGCCTCGCAAAATCAGCTTATAACCTCAGGCGATAGAAAAGCTGGAGTGCTAGATATTAAATTCTTTGCCGATGGTACCTACAAAAATTTGGACGATATTCGCAACCAAGTTATTATCTCAAATAGTAGCGGACAGATTAGATTGGGCGATATTGCTAAAATATCTCTAAAATATATCTCTCCACCATCGACACTAATGTATATTGATGGTGAAAAAAGTGTTGGTATTGCAGTCTCTTCACCAAGTGATAGAGATGTTGTGGCAACTGGTCGAAATGTTAGAGCAGAGCTTCAAGAAATTGAAAAAATTATGCCAATAGGTCTTGATATAGTGCCGCTTTACTCCGAAGATAAGATTGCAGATGAGGCAAATATGGGCTTTATTATGAATCTTATAGAGTCGATATTGATTGTGGTGGTGGTGCTTGTATTGGCTATGGGTTTTCGTTCAAGTTTGTTGATTGGTAGTTCGCTTCTTTTTTCAATTAGTGGTACGATGCTGATAATGCAGTTTATGGGCGTTGGGCTTAACCGAACTTCACTGGCTGGATTTATAATTGCTATGGGGATGCTTGTAGATAATGCGATAGTTGTCACAGATAATGCTCAAAACAACTTAAAACGTGGTATGTCGCTACGAGAGTCTATAGTCACTGGAGCCTCTAGTCCAATGTGGGGGCTGCTTGGTGCTACGCTTATAGCTGTTTTTTCGTTTCTACCGCTCTATCTTGCAAAAGCTGCTGTTGCGGAGATTGTACAACCGCTTTTTATTGTTATTGGGGTGTCGCTACTACTGAGCTGGTTATTGGCACTTACTCAAACCACCTCTTTTGCTATGTTGCTTTTCAAAAAATCTAGTAAAGCAAAAAATGAGATAAACGAAGGAAAAGTGCTATATAGTGGTGGTTTCTATCGCTTGTATGAGAAGTTTTTACGACTGCTTTTAAGACATAGATTTATAACCATGACCACTATGGTGTTGCTTCTTGCCTTATCGTTATACATAATGGGTCGAATGCCTCAAAATTTCTTTCCTGACCTTGATAAAGAGTATTTTAGAGCAGAAATATTTCTCCCTAATGGCTACGATATTAGCCAAACTCGCAAATCGACTGAATCTATCGAAAAGTGGGTGTTAGAGCAGAAAGCTACTAAAAGAGTTTCGACGACAATCGGCTCCTCTGCTCCTCGCTACTATCTAGCAAGTGCGGCATTTGGTCCAATGCCAAATTTTGCTTCGTTTTTGGTGGAGCTTACCGATAAAGACTCGGCTGCTGTTGTAGAGCAGCGGTTTAATCGATATGTAAGAGAGAATTATCCAAATATTATTGTAAAATCGTCGTTATTTAAGGTCTCGCCTGCTCCTGAGGCTACAATCGAGATTGGCTTTTCGGGTGAAAATATCGATACACTTATCGCTCTTACCGATAGGGTAGAACAGATAATGAGAGAGTCGGATTTAGTCGACCAAGTACGTGATAGTTGGGGTAGTAAAGTGCCCTATCTTACCCCTCGCTACTCTGTAGAAAAGGGTGGAAGGCTCGGAGTCTCTCGACAGATGATGGCACAGAGCTATTCTATTGTAAATAATGGTTTGGCGGTGGGAAGTTTTGGTAAAGACGACACCTTTATCCCTATTTTGTTGCAAAGTCGTGAGAGCGACTCGGCATTTAGTCTTAACGATGTGGCAAATATTCCTATAATTGCTGCTAATGGTCGTTCGTTTCCGCTTAGTGCTCTCACCTCTTCAATAGATTTCGACTACAACTACTACAATATACGTAGATACAACCACTCCCCTATAATGTTTGCACAGTGTGAACCTAAAAGAGGTGCAAATAATGTTTCGGCGTTTAACGACATCTACAGTAAAGTTGAAAATGAGATAGATATTCCATTTGGATATAAACTTCATATAAAGGGTGAGCGAGAGAGTCAAGTAGATTCAAATGAGGCACTAGCTGAAAATTTACCACTCACCTTTATACTTATTTTTATCACTCTTTTGTTGCTTTTTAGAGGGTTTAAAAAGCCATTTGTAATACTATCAATGATACCTTTGATTTTTATTGGTGTGGTTTTTGGACTTTTAGTAACTGGTAAGCTTTTTAACTTCTTTTCGATATTAGGATTGCTTGGTTTGATAGGTATGAATATCAAAAATGCAATTGTTTTGGTCGATCAGATAGAGGTGGAGCAGAGTAGGGGATTGACCCCTTTTGATGCCATTATTGCTTCTGCAAAATCTCGATTAATACCTGTTGTTATGGCTTCGGGAACGACGATTTTGGGTATGCTTCCACTACTTTTTGATGCAATGTTTGGTGGCATGGCTGCAACTATTATGGGGGGATTGCTTATAGCCACTTTTCTCACTATGCTGATACTTCCTGTTGCCTATTCTATAGCGTTTAGGGTAATTTATAATTCGTAATTCATAATTCGTAATTTTAATGTGTTTAGATAAGATTTATTTTAGGTTTTTTGGTTGTTTTGCTACAGTAGTAGTTTTTGTATTGCTGTTTATAGTGCAGGTTTCTGCTCTATTTGCGCAAAGTTTGACAGTCGATAGCTATGTTGAGCAGGTTCTCGACTATAGTAGTGCGCTTAAATCGTCGCAAAATATGATTGCAAAGAGCCAATATGAGTATGAGGAGCTGCGACGTAATTTCTATCCTCGATTAGATGCTGCAATAACTGCGGCTTACGCTTTTAAAGATAGCTATATAATTGAGGGTCTTGATATAAAACGCCTTAGCACCACTGCGGAGTTAAATCTCTCACAAAATATCTATTCAGGTTCACTTATACGCAGCTCGGTCGAGGCAGCAGGTTTTCAGAGTGATATAGCACGTTATGGTGAGATACTTACGACCGAAAAAGTATCGGTTGCAGCTCGTTCGCTCTATTGGAATGCTGTTGCAGCTGAAAAATATAGAGAAGTTGCGTATGATTATTTAGAAATAATCGAAAAAACATATAATTTGATTGATATAAAATATAGGGACGGTCTACTTTCTAAAAATGACCTGCTCCTAATGCTTTCACGAAAAAAAGAGGCGCAGTTTAGCCTTACAAAAGCAGAAAAAAACTATAGTCGTGCTCTGACCGACTTAAATATTCTTCGAGGTACTAAGGCTAATGAATTGGTTGAGTTTGTCGACTCTGTTGAGGTTGCTGAGGGTGTAATTATTCCAGCTCTTGTCGAACCATCGATTGTTATGCAGCAGAGAAATGAGTATAATATATCGCTGCTTGGTGTGCGACAATCAGAGAGTCTATTAAAAATTAATAGAGCGCAATATCTTCCAAAAATTGCTATTGGCGTTAGTGGAAACTACGGTACTGCAATTTTAAATGTGGATAATACTCTTTCGGTAGATGGTGCGACTTTCCTAAAAATTACCGCTCCAATATTTGGTTGGGGAATGAAACGACAACGTAAATTTGCTGACCTTGCAGCAATAAATATGGCTCAAAATAGCTTAGCAGAGCAGCAAGATAACATACGTAAAGATATTTATGATAGCTACAGCTCACTATCTGAAAGTTACGAGCAACTGCAACTCACCAAAGAGAGCCTTATGATAGCTTCGGAGTCGTTAGAGTTAAGCAATTTTTCTTATGATGAGGGGGTTATCTCTACCGTAGAACTACTTTCAGCTCAACTTTCGTGGATTTCTGCCTACAATTCTAAAATTGGTGCTAATTTGGGTTATCGCATATCACTGATTATTTATAATCAAGCTGTGTGTCGGGGAGATTTATAAATTATTAATTATGCCAATAAATGGTTGAAAAACCTTCTTTCGCCACAAAATCTGTTTCCGCCCTCAGCAGTAGAGACGTTGTGCACAACGTCTGTAACCGAACCAAAGAAACAAAAATTGAATTTGTCATGCCAAATCCAAACCCAGACGTAGCAGGGCTACGTCTCTACAGCCGAGCCACTAATTTTAATTGATTACAATAGATTTTGATAATAAGCCTTTATTCGCATGAATTACGAATAATGAATAAAAAAAAAGAGGTTGCCATAAGACAACCTCTTTTTGTAAATAAACAATTATTTACAAATAAATATCGCATTTATAACTCAATGAAGAGATTATTTTTTTGCGAAGAAATCTTTTACAGTATCAACGTGTACGATTTCGCTTTTAAATGTGTAAGCACCTGTTTTTTCAGATTTTACCATTTTGATACACTTAGCACGGTCTTTACCAGTACCTGTTTTAAGCGTTGCAACTACCTTCTTTGCCATGTTGTTAAAATTTTAAGGTGTTATTACTTGATTTCTCTGTGTAGAGTTACACGTTTTAGAATAGGATTGTATTTTTTTCTCTCCATTCTGTCTGGTGTGTTCTTTTTGTTCTTAGTTGTGATGTATCTTGATGTACCTGGCATTCCGCTCTCTTTGTGCTCAGTACATTCAAGAATAACTTGAACTCTGTTACCTTTTTTAGCCATTGCTTTTTGTTATTAATAGATTTTACCTAACGCTTTTGCCGATTTGATTGCAGCAGAAAGACCATTTTTGTTGATTGTACGGATAGCCGATGCAGATACTTTTAAAGTTACCCATCTGCCCTCTTCTTCCAAATAGAATTTTTTAGTCTTTAAATTTGGACTAAAAATCTTTTTGGTTTTAGCGTTCGAGTGAGAAACATTGTTACCCACTTGCGCTCTTTTACCAGTGATTTGACAAATTTTCATTAAAAAATTATTATAAAGTTATAAACTATTATATCACTAAAACTCAAAGATTTAACCCTCTAAGCGATAGCTATACTATATAATTCGAGCACAAAGGTAGTAAAATTTATCTAATTTCAAAAATATTTTTACTTTAATTGTCGAATTACTGTAGTTTAATATTACTTGTGACAAAATTTAAAATTTTAGTTTGTGACTCCGAGGAGAATCGAACCCCTATCATAAGAACCGGAATCTTACGTTTTATCCATTAAACTACGGAGCCAATACAATTCATAATTCATAATGCATAATTCTTAATTAATTTTAAATTATGAATTATGCATTATGCATTATGAATTAGAATATTACTCCCACTCAATGGTTGCAGGTGGTTTAGAGCTGATATCGTAAACTACACGGTTGATACCACGTACTTTATTGATAATTTCGTTCGAAATTTTTGCTAAAAACTCGTATGGTAGGTGTACCCAGTCGGCAGTCATGCCATCTGTAGATGTTACAGCACGTAGAGCAACGCAATTTTCGTATGTACGCTCATCGCCCATTACACCAACACTTTGAACTGGTAGTAACATAACGCCTGCTTGCCATACATCCGAGTATAGTCCGCTCTCTTTTAGTCCGTTAATAAAGATTGCATCAGCCTCTTGAAGTATTCTAACCTTTTCGGCAGTTACCTCACCTAAAATTCTGATACCTAGACCTGGCCCTGGGAAAGGGTGACGATCTAATATATTTTGAGGAACTTTTAGCTCACGACCCACTCGACGAACTTCATCTTTAAATAGAAGGCGAAGCGGCTCGACAACTTTAAGGTTCATTTTCTCTGGCAGACCACCAACGTTGTGGTGCGATTTGATAGTTACCGATGGACCATTAACCGAAACACTCTCGATAACGTCAGGGTAGATTGTACCTTGAGCTAAATAGCGAGCATCTTTGATTTTCTGCGCCTCAGCATCAAACACTTCGATAAAGTCACGACCAATAATCTTACGTTTACCCTCTGGGTCGGTTACACCTGCAAGATCTGAAAGGAATTTGTCGCCTGCTCTAACGCCGATAACGTTTAGACCCATAGTTTTGTAAGAATCTAGTACATCCTCAAACTCATTTTTACGAAGCAGACCCATATCTACAAAAATACAGATAAGCTGGTCGCCAATGGCACGATGTAGAAGCTCAGCAGCAACCGAAGAGTCGACACCACCCGAAAGACCTAAGATAACTTTATCAGAACCAATAGTTTGACGAAGCTCATTAACAGTGTTTTCTACAAACGATGCAGGAGTCCAATTGCCCGAAAGACCACAAATATCCATAACAAAGTTTTTGATAAGAATCTGACCTTGTGTAGAGTGATATACCTCTGGATGGAATTGAATACCCCACGTTTGCTCTCCATCAATATGGTAAGCTGCAACAGCTACATCTTCTGTACTTGCCACAATCTTGTAAGATGATGGGATATGTTTGATGGTATCACCATGTGACATCCACACTTGTGTAACTTCATCTAATCCTTGCATTAGCGCATCACCGCTCTCTTTTACAGTTAGATGTGCACGACCATACTCACGAGAAGCAGATGGAGCAACCTCGCCGCCAAAGTTGTGCGCAAGGTATTGAGCACCATAACATACACCTAGTAGAGGTAGTTTACCTTTAATTGCACCAAGCTCTACTTGTGGAGCCTTCTGGTCACGTACAGAGAATGGACTTCCCGAAAGAATCACACCTTTGTAGCCATCTAAAGATGATGGAATTTTGTTAAATGGATGAATTTCACAATAGACATTAAGTTCACGTACCCTACGAGCAATTAGCTGCGTGTACTGAGAACCAAAATCAAGAATCAAAATTTTTTCCTGCATAGAATGTTTTTTTCGATAACTATGAGTGTGTTAATCTGCTGTCAACTAATCTAAAATGCTAATTATAAGCATATTAACACAAATTAAACGGTATAAATTGCTTATACTCACTGCAAAGATACTCATTTTTCAGATAATTTTACTATATTTGTTAGAAATTTTGTTAGATTTTCTTAGTGAAGATTCTAACTAAATGGTTTTTGAGAATTCACTTTAATAGTCTCCAAATAATTTACAAATTAGAATATGGAAAATATTGCTATAATAAGAGATTTAATAGCCTCAGCTATCGCTTATGAGAAAGAGTTTGAGCAGGCAAATAGAATTTCGTTTAATGAGACTTTAATACTTGTCTCATTAACAAAAAAGAGATTAAATGCTACCGAAATTGCTAAGGTTAATTCTCTTAGAGCCTCTCACTGCTCAAAAGTGTTGAGTAAATTAGAGAAAAAATGGCTTATAGAGCGTGTAGTCGACAATAAAGATAAACGTAAGATGTATTTTACAATTACAAAAGAGGGTAGTATGCTTCTGTCTCGTATGAAATATACAAATATTGAACTGCCACAAAATCTAAAGGGTTATTTGGATTTTTTTGGTGAAAGCAGATAGGCAAAATCTTATAGTGAACTTCTAAAATGGTGGGTGACCCACAATCAAAAATCCAAACCAATACCCCACTCACAAGCGTTGTAAGTGGGGTATTGGTCATGTATTGTGTTATTTTAAGTAAATTTCTTTACTTTTGGGTCACCCTCCTAAATAAAACGACACCTACTGCTGTTACACACGTAGCAGGGCTACTTCTCTACTGCTGGGGGCGGGAATAGATTTTGGAATGACCCTTTTTATAGGTATTATTCACCACTATCAACTCTCGAGCCTTTAGCGACAAAAATCATAACTACTTCGCCTTTTTCTTGAAGCATTAACATATCACCATCAACTGTATATGAGTCGATATTTTTGAAAAGCTGAATGTAAGTATCCTCCTGCGATTGATTAGGACAGAACATACGAGTCGAGCCACCATCTTCAAATTTTAGTTTACGAACGCTCTCTTCGCTATAGCTGAAGAAATAGTTGTTGCAATCGCCTTGACCATAAGAGCGATTCTCTTTGTTGTCAAAATTTATGGTGTAGTTGTTATCTACAGCTTCGATTTTTTTGCCTTGCATCTCAACAAGTTGCCACTGCGAAGAGGTAAGAGAGTAAGGATTATTACTTTTAGCACCTCTACAACCACAACACGAAGTTATGGCAAAAATTAGCATTGCCATTAAAGGCAAAATAAATAGTTTTCTCATAGTTTTTATAATTAGTTTAGTTTTATCAGCTTAACGGTTATAAATAAAAAATAGTATATGCACGAAAGCTACAAGTAACTTACGGGAACTTCTAAAATCTCTTAAAATCCTGAATTTAAAACTCTCCTTACTTGCAATTTCTTTGCAATTTTAATTAAAAATTTCGGTTTATTAAAAATTTTATCGCATATTTTTCTTTAAAAATTATACGGTCGTAGAATAATGATTATATTTGTAAAAATTTTAAGAGCGATTTTTAATTTTTAATTTAAAATAAAAAAAGATGAAAAAAGTAATTTCAACAACTGGTGCACCAAAAGCGGTAGGACCATACTCTCAAGCAATTTTAGCTGGTAACACACTTTATATCTCAGGTCAAATTCCTGTAAATCCAGCTGATAGCTCAATTCCTGAGACTATCGAAGAACAAACAGCTCAATCACTAAAAAATATTGATGCAATTCTTACAGAGGCATCTTTTTCGAAAGAAAATGTAGTAAAAACAACTGTACTTCTTAGCGATATGAACGATTTTGCAGCGATGAACGGTGTGTATGCTAGCTACTTCACTGAAGATATGCCTGCTCGTGCTTGTTACCAAGTTGCAAAACTTCCATTAGGCGTTAAAGTTGAAATTGAAGCAATAGCAGTTAAGTAATTCGTAATTCGTAATGCATAATTCGTAATGCATTATGAATTATGCATTGTGAATTATGCATTGTGAATTTGCATTATGAATTAATTTTATGAAATACCTATTATTTACACCTCCATTTGTTCAACTCAACACCCCCTACCCTGCTACAGCGCAGCTAAAAGGGTGGTTAAAAAGCTGTGACCACGAGGTACGACAGTGCGATTTAGGAATTATGGTTGCTAACCAAATTTTTTGTCGCTCATTTATCGAAAAAACCTTTGCCTTAGCATTCCAAAAAGATAGACTTTCAGCAAGAGCGAAGTCGGTAGCGATGAAAAAAGATGGTTATCTTAACACTATCGATGTTGTTTGGCAATTTTTGCAAGGCAAAGACGACACTCTTGCAACTCGCATAGCTCGACGTGATTTTCTTCCAGAAGCAGCACGTTTTAAAGGTGTTAAAGATGATGATTTGGAGTGGGGATATGGTATAAATGGCACAAAAGATAGAGCAAAACATCTTGCAACGCTCTATATTACCGACCTATCACTATTCATTGGTGATGTATATGATTGCGACTTTACTCTTGTACGTTACGAAGAGAAAATCGCCATCACTGCACCAACTTTTGATGCAATATACGAAAAAGCAAAAAATAGTGCATTAACTGTAATTGAGCAAATTGCACTAGATATTTTTTGCAAAGAGGTGGATAGCTTTAATCCCGATATTGTTGGCTTTTCGCTTCCATTTCCCGGTACTTTAATGATGGCACTACGTTTTGGTCGTCACCTAAAAGAGCACTTTCCAAAAATAACTATCGCTATGGGCGGTGGTTATGTTAATACTGAGCTTCGTACTGTTACAGATTGTAGATTGTTCGAATTTATCGATTTTCTACTTTTCGACGATGGCGAGCTTCCAATCTCAACTCTTGCCGACCACCTAAATGGGCAAATTTCAAAAGCTGAGATTGTAAGGGCAAAATATATCGAAGATGGTAAGATTATAGACTCTACTTGTTGGGATAAAAATGTAGATTTTGACGCCTTACCTGCTCCCGATTACTCTGATTTAGAGCAAAATAGTTATATTTCGCTTTTAGAGTTTACCAATCCTATGCACAAACTTTGGAGTGATGGGAAGTGGAACAAGCTCACCATGGCACACGGTTGCTACTGGGCTAAATGTACATTTTGCGACACTAAATTGGATTATATAGCACGTTATGATGCTCCAACGGCGCAAAAAGTTGTGGATAGAATGAAGAGCATTATGGCACAAACTGGCGTTTCAGGTTTTCACTTTACTGATGAGGCTATGCCACCAAAATTACTTAAAGAGGTGTGCCGAATTATCATCGACGAAGGGCTTTCTGTAAGTTTTTGGGGAAATATTCGTTTTGAAAAGAGCTACGATAGTGAGTTTGCAAAATTGCTTGCCGATGCAGGCTGTATTGCAGTATCAGGTGGACTTGAAGTTGCCTCTGAAAGAGTGTTGAAGCTAATAAATAAGGGTGTTACGCTACGTCAAGCAATAGAGTGTTGTGCACACCTAAATGGCGCAGGAATTATGGTCCACACCTATCTTATGTACGGTTTCCCAACGCAAAGTGCAGACGAAGCAATCGAATCGTTAGAGACTGTGCGTCAGATGTTTGCCGAAGGTATTGTTCAGTCGGCATTTTGGCATAGATATGCCATGACAGTGCATAGTGAAAGCGGCTGTAATGCAGCAAAATATAAGGCAGAGGTAGTATCTTCTACCCAGAACCCTTTTGCAAATAATGCAATTGAATATCAGATGATTTCGGAAGATTTCGACTACGATTGGGAACATATCGGCAAGGGGCTAAATGTGGCTACAAACAACTATATGCTCGGAAAAGGGTACGACCAACCTATGCGAAATTGGTTTGGTAGAGAGTATGAAAATCCAAAAATTTCAAAACGATTTGTCGATTCAATTGTTCGAGATATTTTTAAAGACTAAAACATATAATAATGGAAAATTTAGTAATCGGAGGAAAAATTTTCGGCTCTCGTCTATTTACGGGAACTGGAAAATTTAGCTCATCGGCTCTAATGCAAGAGGCTTTGGAGGCGAGTGAGAGTGAGCTTGTAACGGTAGCACTAAAACGCGTAGATATTAAGAGCGGAGAGGACGATATTTTATCGCACCTTTCACATCCTAGAATAAATCTTCTACCTAACACCTCTGGTGTTAGAAATGCAGCTGAGGCGATATTTGCCGCTGAGCTTGCACGTGAAGCGTTGGAGACAAATTTTATTAAATTAGAGATTCATCCCGATCCTCGCTATCTTATGCCCGACCCAATTGAGAGTCTAAAAGCGGCCGAAGAGCTTACAAAACGTGGATTTATAGTAATGCCTTACATCCATGCCGACCCTGTGCTTTGCAAACGCATGGAGGAGTGTGGAGTGGCTTGTGTAATGCCACTTGGTGCGCCAATTGGCTCGAACAAAGGGCTTGCAACGCTCGATTTTCTAAAAATTATTATCGAGCAGGCTACTATTCCAGTGATTGTAGATGCTGGTATCGGTGCACCATCACACGCTGCTGCGGCAATGGAGATTGGTGCTGATGCAGTGCTTGTAAACACTGCTATTGCCGCTTCTGCCGACCCTGTGTCAATGGCAAAAGCGTTTAAAATGGCTGTTGAGGCTGGACGTATGGCGTATGAGGCAAAATTGGCACAAGCTAGTGTAAAAGCGCATGCTACAAGCCCATTGACCTCATTTTTAGATAAATTTGAACTATAGATAATGACTTTTTTTGATATATTAGAGAAGTATAATCGTGAGGAGATAACACGTAAAATTTATGCTTCGACCGCTGCTGATGTAGAGCGTGCTTTGGCTTCGGCTCCAAATGTGTCGTTAGATGATTTTATGGCTCTTGTATCGCCAGCAGCCGACGCATATCTTGAAAATATGGCTCAAATGAGTAGCGATATTACTCGTCGTCGTTTCGGTAATACAATGCAGCTATATATTCCGCTATATATCTCAAATTACTGTACAAACCACTGTGTATATTGTGGTTACAACCGCACAAATAATATTCCTCGTGTTATTTTGTCGCAAGAGCAATTAGATACGGAGGCTAAAGCTATTAAGCAAAATCCTTATAAGCATATTTTGCTTGTAACGGGCGAAAATAGCCATAAAGCTGACTTAAAATATCTTGGTGAGTCGATTGAGACTATGAATCGCCATTTTGAGCAAACATCAATAGAGGTTCAACCACTTGATGCTGACGAATATAAATATTTGATGGATAAAGGTCTACACTCTGTTTATGTTTACCAAGAGACCTACTACAAGGAGCGTTATCCGCTCTACCATTTAGCAGGTAAAAAGAGCGATTTTCGCTATCGATTGGAGACTCCTGATAGATTGGGTGAGGCTGGAATCTACAAAACAGGTATTGCAAACCTTATTGGATTGGAGGAGTGGCGTACTGAGGCGTTTTTTACCGCTCTTCACCTTGAATATTTGTCAAATCGCTATTGGAGAACAAAATATAGCATCGCTTTCCCTCGACTTCGACCATTTACGGGCGACGACTGTTTTGCAGCAAACTATCCAGCAAACGAGCGTAATCTTCTACAACTAATTTGCGCCTACCGCTTGTTTAGTGAGGATGTTGAAATATCGCTTTCAGCTCGTGAATCGCCATATTTTAGAGATAACGCTATGCAATTAGGTGTTACAGTAATGAGTGCTGGCTCAAAAACAACCCCGGGCGGTTATGCCGACGAGGATGTTAATAAAGAGCTAGAACAATTTGCTGTTAGCGACGAAAGAACTCCCAAAGAGGTTGCCGCCGAGATTATTCGTCGAGGTTTAGAGCCAGTATGGAAAGATTGGGATAGGTCGCTTTTTCAACGGAAGTAATTTTAGGGAACTTCTAAAAATCGAATAAAACCAATTATTAGAACTCCCCTTTAAGGTAAGTTCTAAATGGAACTTCTAAGTAGTGTAAAACAATTATTGCCATATTCTTAATAGCACTCTTGGAGCGATATTTTTCACTATTAAATCTCAATATAGAACCACTATATTTTCGATTCAATAGCAAAAAATCTCATCTCCAATAGCACTATTAAAAATACACCAATAATTATTTTACCCTACTTAAAACACCCCTTTAAATATTTTATTTATATAATGCAACTATTTTATTCAACACAGATAGAAGAGGAGATAATTACTCTTACAGAAGAGGAGTCGGCTCACGCCATAAAAGTTTTACGAAAACAGGTTGGCGATAGATTAAATATTATTGATGGTTTAGGCACGCTCTATAGTGCTGAGCTTATCGATTGCAATAAAAGAGGGTGCAGACTTCGCACAATATCAAAAATATCGGATTATGGCACTCGTAACTACAAACTACAGATTGCTATAGCACCGACAAAAAATATCGACCGCTATGAATGGTTTTTAGAGAAATCTACAGAGCTTGGTTGCGATATCTTCACACCTCTTGAGTGTCAACGCTCCGAAAGACGTATTGTGAAAGATGAAAGAGGGTGTAAAATTGTCGTTGGAGCGGTAAAGCAGTCGTTGAAAGCAGCTGTACCTCAGCTCGACTCGCTTACCCCATTTAAAAAATTTATGGATAGCGACTTTGGAAATGCTAAAAAATTTATTGCCCATTGCGATGAATCATCTCAAAAGCGACTTCTTCGAGATATGATTGAAAAGGGCGATAATGTGGTGGTATTAATAGGCCCAGAGGGCGATTTTTCGCCTGAAGAGGTGGCAATGGCTAAAGAAAAAGGATTTTTGGAGGTGTCGCTTGGTGAGTGTCGTTTGCGTAGCGAAACTGCGGGTGTTTATGTGGCGACACTTCTAAATATTATAAATTCGTAGAGGGAACTTCTAAAATCTAGAATTTAGAACACCCCTAAAATAAATTATAAATGAAAATGAAAAAACTTTTTATAACAACAATATTTGCATTAACCGCAATTTTAGGTTCTTGTCAGAGCAGTAGCGAGTTAACCCTTGAGCAGAAAGCTGCTAAGATGTTAATAATTGGATTTAAAGGTACTACTGTCGGTGACGAACTACGATACAATATAGTTGAAAAAGGGGTGTCGGGAGTGATATTTTTCGAGCACAACATCACACCTGTTGAGCAGGGCAAAAATTCACTTACAATTTTGCAAAATACCATTAAAGATATTCAAGCCCTTAGCGACCAAAAACTATTTATAGCCATTGACCAAGAGGGAGGAAAGGTAAATCGTCTAAAGTCTAAGTATGGTTTTAAAGAGATGGCTTCTCACAAAGATGTAGCTGCAAAAAACGACTTAGAATATGCTCAAAATATGGCATCTACTATCGCTACAGAGGTGAAAAGAGGTGGTTTTAACCTCAATTTTGCCCCTTGCGTAGATGTTGATGTAAATCCAAAATCACCTGCAATTGGCAATTTTGGACGTTCTTTTTCACCAGACGAAAACGTTGTGGCTCAATATGCTGAAATTTATGTGGATGCACACCATAAAGCCGATGTTTTAACCTCTTTAAAACATTTTCCCGGTCACGGAAGTGCAGCGGTTGATAGCCATTTAGGTCTTACCGATATCACCAATACTTGGAGCGAAAGAGAGCTTACTCCTTATCGTAAATTAATTGAGGGCGGTAGGTGTGATATGGTTATGATAAGCCATCTTTTTAATGAAAAAATCGACTCAAAATATCCTGCAACACTTTCACGCACCACTATCGATTCGCTTCTTCGTGGTGAGCTAGGCTGGGATGGAGTTATCATTACCGACGATATGCAGATGAAGGCAATTACCGATAATTACGGTTTTGAGGAGTCAATTCAGCTTGCCGTAGCTGCTGGTGTAGATCTATTTATTGTTAGTAGCTTTGCTCTTAGCAAGGATGGAGATATGACTTTACGTGCCATAAATGCAATAGTAGAGGGTGTTGAAAGTGGTCGTATCACCATTGAGCAGATTGATAAATCTATTGAACGAATTGAGAATTTGCGTGGAAAACTTGTTTTTTAGAGATTTTTTGTTGTAAGACTTTAGATTTTAGAAGTTCCCTAAAGCGAAAAGGCATAAGGAAGCAGCTCGCTAGCAGATTTTGTTGCAATAATTTTACCTTTATAGTAGAACAAAATTTCTATTGCGCTTTGCTGCTCTAACTCTTTTTCCAAAAGTGCTTGTCGACACTTCCCGCAAGGTGAAATTTCAAATATTTCACCTTTTTTAAATGCCACTACTGCAAAAGAATTTATCTTTATACCATTAAAAAGATTGTTTAGCGTACAAAGAAGCGACTGTTCGGCACAAACTCCCACAGGGTATGAGCTATTTTCAACGTTTGCACCTGTTACTATTTCCCCACTTTCAAGCATAGCTGCTGCCCCCACTCGAATTTGGGAATAGGGAGAGTAACTAAGCTCTTTTGCTGCTTTTGCTGCTGCACTTATGAGTTTTTCATTATCCATAATTCAAGTATTAGTAGAGTTCAATTATAAATATTAAGAACTAACATATCTATGTGAAAATCTTATCAAACATTCAATTCAGCAAGAAATCACTCTAAATCACCTCCATTTTGCACAAAAGTGCAAAAATGGAGGTGATTTAGAGATTTTACAGGCATCTAACTGCTTATATGTCAACGCAATAGTGGTTTTTACGAATAACC
Organism: Rikenellaceae bacterium; assembly: GCA_044433365.1. Lineage (GTDB taxonomy): Bacteria > Bacteroidota > Bacteroidia > Bacteroidales > Rikenellaceae > CAMQVM01. Next base: position 4,421 of record JAWXTR010000012.1, on the reverse strand, counting down.
CTTTGTAGATTAGCTTGATATTAGTTTAATGAATCACCCAAGAAAGTCCGAAGAAAGGGATTAAATATTAAAGTAAAAAATCCAAAAAAACTACTTTTTAACAAGCTCTATCATTTTCTCAGCAACCTTACCAGAAACTTCTCCTTCACCCATCATTTCACGAAGTAAACGATAATCACTAAGCACCTCCTGACGTTTATTACCACCTTTCATAATAGATTTCAGCTCTTTTACGGCATTATCCACTGTCATTTCACCTCTGAGCAGCTCACGTATAGCCTCACGCCCCAAGATAATATTTACAAGCGACACAAACTTAATTTTTATAAGCTGGCTAACAATAAGAGCTGTTAAAGGAGCTGTGTAGAAACATACAAACTCAGGTGTACCCAAAAGTGCAGTCTCCAAAGTAGCAGTACCGCTAGTTACAATCGCTGCATCCGAATATTTTATTGTATCATAAGTTTTATCAAATACAATCGAAATATTTCCGTTTGAATTACCAAGGTGACGACGATAATCCGCCTCATTTAGCCACCCTACAGCTGTTATAACAAACTGATATTGAGGGAATTTATTAGCAATTTTCACCATAAAAGGCAAATTATCACGTATTTCGCTTCGTCGAGAACCTGCTACAAGCGACACAATAGGTTTTTGCTTATCAAGCTCATTTTCCTCAAAAAACTGGTCACGGTTTGACCTATTTGTAACGCTTTTGTCGATGGCATCCATTAGTGGATTACCAAAATAGTGCGCCTCGATACCTTTGCTTTTAAAGTAGTCTACTTCGAATGGAAATATCACAAAAAGCTCATCCACATAACGTTTCAAAGCCTTTACACGCCTTTCACGCCATGCCCACACCTTAGGTGCGATATAATAAAACACCTTAAAACCATGTTTTTTAGCAAATTTTGCAATTTTTAGGTTAAATCCAGCATAGTCCACCAAAACTACAACATCTGGTGCAAAATCTAAAATATCTTGTTTGCAAATAGATAGTTGTTTGCTGATTTTTTCGATATTCATCACTACATCTTTAAAACCCATAATAGAAGTTTCGTTAAGATGCTTCACCAGCGAGCTTCTTCCCGCCATTTCGCACATCTTATCGCCTCCCCAAAATCGGAATTTTGCAGAAGAGTCACGTTTTTTTATCTTATTTATAACTTTTGATGCGTGTAGGTCGCCAGAAGGCTCACCTACGATAAAATAGTACTTCATAACTAATTGTAAATTATAAATTATAAATGATTAATCATTAATCATGCGAATAAAGGTTTGGGATTTTTGAGCTATTTTGAGCTATTTTTGCAATCCGAGTTATATAAAAATAACTTTTGTTAATGCTTTTTTAGAAAAAGCACGCCCTTTGGGCTGGCAAAAATCGTTCGTTTTCACTCACGGCTTCGCTCCGCTCGCTAAAAGCGGAAGAAGGTTCTTTAAACCTTTATTGGCATTAATCATTAATCCAACAAATCGGGACGAAGCAATTTTGTGCGCTCGTAAGCCTCATTTTCTTGCCACTTCTCAATCTCTTTAAAATTACCTGAAAGCAACACGTCGGGCACTTTCCAACCGTTAAATTCTGCTGGACGAGTGTAGACTGGTGGTGCTAAAAGGTCGTCTTGAAAGGTGTCGGTAAGGGCTGAAGCCTCATCTCCAATAGCACCGGGAATAACCCTAACGATACTATCGGTAATAATAGCAGCAGCAAGCTCACCACCTGTTAAGACGTAGTCGCCAATCGAAATCTCTTTTGTGATTAAGTGTTCTCTAATACGATGATCTACACCCTTATAGTGACCACACAAAATTATAATATTTTCGACTGTAGATAGTCTATTTGCCATTTTTTGGTTAAAAGTCTCACCATCTGGCGAGGTATAAATCACCTCATCATAATTGCGCTCACTCTTTAGCTTAGTGATAAGGTTGTAGATAGGTTCTATCATAATAACCATGCCAGCCTCACCTCCAAAAGGATAGTCGTCGACTTGACGATGCTTGCTAGAGGTGTAATCACGAATATTGTGTACCACAATCTCTGCCAAACCGCTCTTTTGCACCCTTTTAAGAATAGATTCATTTAAAGGGCTTACAAGAAGTTCTGGAACAACTGTTAATATATCAATTCTCATTTAAATACAATTAATAGTCCATTTTAGGGTTAACTTTGTCGTTAAGAACTTCGTTTACAAACGGATTTGTAGCAACTTCTTCACCAATGGTGGTGTGATTACCATGCCCTGGGTATACCACAATATCTTTTTCGATAGCAAGCGGAAGAAGATTGTTTATAATACTGTGCATAAGCTCATTATAATCGCCTGTAGGCAAGTCTGTACGCCCTATGCTACCTTTAAATAGTGTATCACCAGTAAATATAGCACCCTCATCTTCAAGATAGAAAGTTACGCCTCCGCTTGTGTGACCAGGGGTTGGAATTATTTTGAGTTTTGTATCACCAATCTCAATCTCCTCCATATCTTTAATATCAATATCGATAGTAGGAATTTCAAACTCACCAGTGACCAAACCATACATTTTTGCCGATATTGGAGCAGCTGAAAGAGTAGGTGTATCGAGCGAACTTACAGCAAAAGGGATATTATATAGCTCTTTTATCTTGTTAATACCCAAAATATGGTCGATATGAGCATGAGTATTTAACGCCATAATTGGAGTTAATTCATTTTTTGATATATAATCTGTAATTCGGTCAAACTCAAACTGTTCTGTAGCTCCGCAATCGATTATTACACACTTTTTACTACTATCATCGCTAACAATGTAGCACACCTGACGAAAAGGATTTACTGCAAATATTTTTATCATATTATTTTAATAATTACCTTTGCGAAGATAACAAAAAATTACGACATTGGCAAGAAAAAAAGATAAATATCCTAAGATTGAATCTTTAGAGATAGTAGACATAGCGGCAGAGGGTAAGTCGCTAGGTAGATACAACGATCAAGTGGTCTTTGTACCACTAACTGTACCTGGTGATATTGTAGATGTTCAAATCTGCAATAAACGCCGCCGATTTATGGAGGGTTATGTACTACGTTTTGTTGAACATTCACCCCTAAAATGCGAGCCATTCTGCTCAAACTATGGCGATTGCGGTGGATGTAAGTGGCAAAACCTACCTTACGAAAAGCAGTTAGAGTTTAAACAACGTCAGGTTAACGACCAGCTTACAAGAATTGGCAAAATAGAACTTCCAGAGATTTCACCAATTATAGGAAGTGAGGCAACACGCTACTACCGCAACAAACTCGATTTTGCATTCTCTTCAAAACGTTGGGTTACACGTAGTGAGGTCGAAAGCGGAGCAGAATTTGAGCGTGGCACAGCACTTGGTTTCCATGTTAGTGGTGCATTCGACAAAATATTGGATATTACGGAGTGTCACCTTCAAAGTGAGCCTTCAAACGCTATTCGCAACGAAATCAGAGATTTTACACAAGAGAACGGTTACAGTTACTACGATGTGCGCACACACGAAGGTTTTATGCGTAATATAGTAATTCGTACCGCCTCTACAGGTGATGTAATGGTGATTGTAATCTTTAATTACGAAGACAAAGAGCTTCGCACTGCGCTTTTAGACCACTTAGTGGCTAAATTTCCAGAGATTACATCGCTTATTTATATAATAAACCCTAAATGGAACGATAGCTACTCCGATCTTGATACTTTCCTCTACCATGGCAACGACCATATTATGGAGCAGATGGAGGATTTGCAGTTTAAAGTTGGACCAAAATCGTTCTATCAAACCAACTCGGCACAAGCATACGAGCTTTATAAGGTTACACGCTCGGCTGCCGACCTGCAACCAGACGATGTCGTTTATGACCTATACACTGGTACGGGCACAATCGCAAATTTTGTTGCACGCAACTGCAAAAAAGTTGTGGGTGTGGAGTATGTTAAAGAGGCTATCGAAGATGCAAAGGTTAACTCTATGATAAATGGTATCGACAATACAACATTCTATGCTGGTGATATGAAAGATGTGTTAAGTCGTGATTTTATTGCTCGTAATGGCAAACCAGACGTAATGATTGTCGACCCACCTCGTGCAGGTATGGACGCTCCAGTGGTAGAGACAATCTTGGAGGCTGCCCCTAAAAAAATCGTATATGTTAGCTGTAATCCTGCGACACAAGCGAGAGATATAGCTCTTATGGACGAAAAGTATAGAGTAACAGCTATTCAACCTGTCGATATGTTCCCTCATACTCATCATGTTGAAAATGTTGTAACTATGGTTTTGAGATAATATATAAGTAGTGTAAAACAATTATTGCCATATTCTTAATAGCACTCTTGGAGCGATATTTTTCACTATTAAATCTCAATATAGAACCACTATATTTTCGATTCAATAACAAAAAATCTCATCT
>JAWXTR010000011.1:0-38980 GCA_044433365.1 Rikenellaceae bacterium | reverse complement strand
GGTGACCCAAAAGCCCTTTAAATATAGAAACAACCCTTGCCACAAGCTCTGTGACAAGGGTTGTTCATGTAAAATAGGTGCTTTTGGGTCACCCTCTACTACGTCTGTACTGTGGGGGCGGAAACCCAATTATTTAGCCAAACTACGGATTAACCTTAGCTCCTTTGCGGACAATACGAGGAAATGCTATAAAGAATATTATAGCACAACAAATTGCTGCTGTTGCGTCAGAGATTGATTCAGCTAAATATATGCCCTCAACTCCTATATAGTTTGGAAGAATAAGTGCTAGGGGGATTAGTAAGATAATTTTTCTTAAAATAGCTATAAAAATAGAGATTTTTGCTTGACCCAACGCTATAAACATACTTTGGCAAGTACGTTGCACTCCAAAAAGGGTCATTCCGAAGAAGAAGATAGGCATAAATTTTTGAAGCAACATTATCAACTCACCATCATTGGTAAATATATGTGAAACATGATGAGGTATTATAATCATTGTTGTAATAAGAATAAAATTAAACGAAGTCATAATAATTAGAACTATCTTAAAACACTCCTTTACTCTATCCATATAATTATGCCCAAAATTATATCCAATTATAGGCATAAACCCTTGTGAAAACCCTGTTATCGGCACACTTACAAAGAGTAGAGCACTTTGAATTATTGCCATTGCACTAATATGAATATCGCCATAATATTTTAGACTTCCATTCAAAACAAATCCAACTATAGCCTCGGTAGATGCCATAATAAATGGTGAAAAACCAAGAGCCATAATACCCCCAACTACTCTTCGTCTAAGTTTCATATTCGACAACGTAAGTTTTAGTGTTGCCTTTTTAGATGTTAGAAATAGGATGATTATTAGTGCGCTTACAAACTGAGAAATTACCGTTGCTAAAGCAGCACCTCTCACCCCCATATCAAAAGTGAAGATAAAAAGCGGATCGAGAGAGATATTTAACACCGCCCCAATAATTACCGCCCACATCGCTATTGATGGTCGTCCTTGGACGTTTATAAAAGTATTAAGACCTGTAGAAATAAGTACGAAAATTGTCCCTATAAGATAGGTGTTGAGATAGTCGTTTGCAAAACCTATAGTGTTGTCGGATGCACCAGTTGCATATAGAATTTTATCCATAAAGCCATAGGTTACAACCATCGTAACGATCGTAAAAATAACCAAAAGCATAGCACCATTGCCAAGAATCTTCTCTGCTCGCTCTCTATTGCCTTGTCCAAGCGCAATTGAGGCTAGAGGAGCACCACCAATACCCACAATTGCTGAAAAAGCGGTAATTAGAATTATGGTAGAGCTAGTTACTCCTACACCTGCTAAGGCATTAGTGCCAATTCCCTCAATATGACCTATATATACCCTATCTATTATGCTGTAAAGCAGATTTATTATCTGTGCTGCAACAGCAGGCATGGTCATTTTTAGAATTAGTGGAAGCATCTTTTCTGTTCCAAGTCTATCTTCGTGTAAAGTGGTGTTCATCAGTCAAACTATTTTTTTTAAACGTGGCAAATGTATAAAATATTTCCTAAATATTAGGTAACATTTGTGACCTAAAAATTTTTATTTCAAATCATTAATAAATGCCAATAAAGGTTTGAAGAACCTTTTTCCGCTTTAAGAAAAGCGGAAGAAGCTGTGAGTGGAAACTCAGCGATTTTTGCCAGCTCAAAGGGCGTGTTTTTTATAAAAAAGCATTAACAAAAGTTGTTTTTTATAACTCGAGTTGCAAAAATAGCTCAAAATAGCTCGAAAATTTCAACCTTTTTTGCATTAATAATCAACATTCCTGAGCTTGAGGTAAGTATGTTAAGTAGGGTAAAATAATTATTGGTGTATTCTTAATAGCACTCTTGGAGCGAGATTTTTTGCTATTGAATCGAAAATATAGTGGTTCTATATTGAGATTTAATAGTGAAAAATATCGCTCCAATAGCACTATTAAAAATACACCAATAATTATTTTACCCTACTTACTTATATTCTAAAATCTATTTTTTTTAATAATATTTTATTATAAATTTGCAAAAAAAATAGTATGAAAGAATTAGTAGAATACCTAAAATCCAATCCAGTGCAATATCTTGCAACTTTGGGATTGGATGGCAAAGTAAAATGCCGACCATTTATGTTTGCAGCAGAATACGACAAAAAATTATGGTTCTGCACCAATAGCCAAAAGGCTGTTTCAAAGGAGTTAAAGGCAAACTCATCATTTGAACTTACTGTTTCGGCTCCCGATTTTTCGTGGATGCGACTTAGTGGTGAGGCAATCTTCGAGAATAATATGGAGGTTAAGGAGTTATGTATGGAGATTCCAATTGTGAAAAACATCTATAAAACAGCTGATAATCCGCTTTTTGAGGTGTTTTATATATCAAATTGTCAGGCAATAATTGCCGACTTCTCTGGAAATCCTCCGAAATTATTTAACAGTGAAAAATAAAGAGGGTGACCCAAAAGTACCCATTTTACATGAACAACCCTTGTCACAGAGCTTGTGGCAAGGGTTGTTTGTCTATTTTAGGGACTTTTGGGTCACCCTCCTCAGACATGTAATTAGTTGCAAAATAGCTTGATAATAGTTTTGTGAGTGCCCCTTCAAATAGAATAAATTGGTATTTTTTTGATTAAAAAAATTACTAATTTTATTTTTTTATATAAAATAGACTGTAAATTATTATCTTTGTGCTTAAAAAAGTTGCATTTGCAATCAATATCCCCTAAAATTATTACAAAGATGAAAAAATTACTAATTAACGCCCTCTCACTTGCACTATTTACACTCGCTGTAAGTAGCTGCTCCCAGAGAGCAACAAACAGCGTAAATATCGCTACAATCTCTATTACGCAAGATGTTAAAGATGATGCAACATATAGGGTTGTGGAAGAGATTAAAAAGCTAAAAGAGAGAGGTGGAAATGGCACTATCTCCTTTGAAAAGGGAACTTATCACTTCTACCCAGAGTTTGCATACGAAAAATTTGAGTTTTACTCAAATCATGGCGATGTTCTCTCTCGTTACGGCTTCTATATGAATGATATGAAAAATATTATTATTGATGGCAATGGTTCAGAGTTTATTTTTCATGGAATTATGACTCCATTTTTGTTTGAAAATTGTGAAAATGTGGAGGTTAAAAATATCACGGTAGATTTTTTAGAACCTTTTCATAGTCAAGGTGTTGTTGTGGCTACAAATCCTCGAACACAAAGCTTTGATATGAAAATGTCGGAAGATTATCCTTATGAAATTAGAAATGGCAAGTTAATATTTCTAAAATCTTACTACGAACATCAGATAGGTATGAACAATGCGTTTGACCCTAAAACAGGACGTGTGGCTTACCAATCTAACGTAAATTCTATACCTTATGGTGGTAAAATTTCGGATAAAGACAGATTTAATGCCGATAATTTCAGCTATAAAAATATGTACGACCTAAATAATCTTGCAGTAGTAACCAGAGGTAAAGATGATCCTACAAGAGCAGAGGCGGTAGAACCGGGTGTAGTTAGGTTGTTTATTGGTCACGACAATCTACCCAAGGTAGGTTGGATTATGGGTATAAAAAATATTCAACGATATGGTCGTTTTGCTCCAGGTATAAAGTTTGAAGATACAAAAGATATTAAGCTTAATTCATTAGCTATTAACCACACTGGAGGAATGGGATTTCTATTCGAAAATAGCGAAAATATCGATATGTATAAGTGTAGTACTGTTCCCTCTTGTGACCGTATAGTGTCGGTTACAGCCGATGCAACGCACTTTGTAGGGTGTCGTGGCAATATTTCAATGCGTAGTTGTACCTACCAAAATCAGCTTGACGACGGTATTAATGTGCATGGTGCTTACCAAGTTGTCGAAAAAATTATCGACAAACATACACTAGGATTACACGTTGGTCATCACCAACAGTTAGGTTTTATTATTGGAAAAGCTGGTGATACTATGGGCATTATAGATAATAGCAAAGAGATTAGACCACACCACACACTAACGCTTGAGTCGGTAAAGAGGTTAAATGGTAGCTTTATGGTGGTTCGTTTTAAAGAGGAGCTTCCAGAGGATGTAAAGGCTGGCTATGTTGTCGAAAATCTTTCGGCATATCCAGAGGTATTAATTGAAGATTGCCACTTTAGCGGTAATAGAGCACGTGCTATACTTATCTCGACTCCTCGCAAAACAGTTATCCGCAACAACTTTATGGGGGTAGAAATGGAGGGCATATTGCTTATTGGCGGTCCATGCGACCCTTATTGGTTTGAGTCTGGACAGGCTGCAAATGTTACAATCGAGGGAAACACTTTCGACGATTGTGCAACCTCTACAAAACCATGTGCTGCAATACGTTTAGTCGATAAAAACGATAAATATAACGACTATTTTGTTAAAAATGTTAATATTATTGGCAATACATTCAATCAGTATGATAATTTTGTAATGAGCATTTGGAAAACTGATGGTCTTAATGTTGAAGGTAATATTTTTAATAACTCTGGCACTTTCCCTCAAAGAGATTCAAAAAGCTCTGCTATAAAAATTGGAGATTCTAAAAACATTAGTTTTAAAGATAATAAATATAACGGCAAAGCTACTAAAATAGTTGAGTATATGGACGATAAAACTCCTCATGTGGAATTTAAATAGGGAGATTCAGATAACTAATATCATCCTAATTTACAAATAGTTACGTGTTTAAAAACTTCTAAATTGAGGGTAACCCAAAAGTCCCTAAAATAGACAAACAACCCTTGCCACAAGCTCTGTGACAAGGGTTGTTTGTGTTAAATGGATGCTTTTTAGTCATCCTCAATTTAGAAAAGTGAACAAAAACACGCCTTCAGTGGCTTTTAGAGACCACTGAAAGCGCAATTTTTAGATAAAATAGTGAGGCATATCCGCAAAAGAGGTTTTGAGAATACGCCCTCAAAACCTCTTTCACTCTCAGTAGTAGAGACTCCTATTTTATTAGAACTCCCCTTAATTTATAACAACAGAACAATTAGGTAGTTTAATGTTCTCCTGCACCTATTTTCTCATAAAGATTTTTTTCTGCTTTTTCGAAAGTAATTAAAGGTTTGATTTCGTAAAAACCAGTTGTTTCTATATTTTTACCTCCCTTACATACCACCTTAATGTATCTTATCTCTTGCTGTTTAGCGAACATGAAAGTCTCATAAACAGTTCTTGGGTTTGTCGTACCACTAAATTGAGTTTGATAAGAATTTCCATCCGCAGATGTTGCAATTTCAATCTCATAGCCTCCTTTACTAGGCTCTACAACACTCATACTAACACCATTAACCAAACTTATTTGCTGAATATCTACAACTATCTCCGCACCTTTTTTACCCATAAAATAGCTAGTATCGTCACCATCTATAGCATTTTCTGCCACGTAACTACCTACCTCTAAAGTGGCTGTAGCAGTAAAATTATTGGCTTTTTGACTGTAGTTAACGCTATAGCTATCACTCATTTTTTGTTTACCAGAGCGACCAATAGCTTTAAAACTATTTTTTCCCTCAATCAAAGTTACGTCCCACTCAAATCCACTATTTTGAACACCTAGAGATTTACCATTATGAAAAAACTCTACCTCTTTCATATTGCTAAATACTCGATATACTTTTTCTGCATCGCCGACACGCTCAGTCCAAGTAGGCGACTCGATATGCAGCACAGGCTCTTTAGAATAGTAAGACTTAAATAGATAGAAGGCATCTTTTTTACTACGAGTAAATGTTACTAACCCTTTTTGATTGATATGTGGCTTAGAATCACCTCTGTGTGCCGAACCAAAATCAGCCCAAGCCCATTTATTAAATCCACATAGCCAATCAATTTTTTCGATTTGTTTAAAATGAGACTCTAAGTAATCGTTTTGGTATTCAATGCTAAAATCTTGCTTTACAGGGTTTTCGCTATGTATTCTAAGGTCAGAGCCTGCTCCAAATTCAGATAAGAACATAGGAGTATCATTCATTCTACTTCGGATATTTTCCAAACGCTCAGTAAGAGTTTCATAGTTTTGTTGGTACCAACCTCGATAGAGATTATAACCAAATAGGTCGGCAATTTGGGTAACACCAAAATCTAATGGGCGGTCGTTGTCACCATTTACAAATACTGTTTTACGAGTATGGTCTGATTTATGAGCCACTTCATTTAGATGAGTAAGAAGATTAAAAATATTAGCTTTACCATCGCCTCTATCGTTCATCCACACCTCGTTACCCAAGCCCCATATAATTACAGAACTATTATTGTAATGTTGTTCAATAAGCTCCGTAAGCATACTCTCTAACCCTTCTGCAAATTTTGAATCTTCAGGCATTAGATTTACCCATGGAATCTCTTCCCAAACAAGTATACCCATCCTATCACAAAGCGATACAATATAGTCATCTTGTTGGTAATGAGCCATTCTAAGCCAATTTATACCAGCCTCTTTCATTAGGAGTATGTCGTCATAGTGGCGTTGCATAGAGAGTGCGTTACCTTCACCATAGTAATCTTGATGGCGGCTAACACCATTGAGTTTATATGGCTTACCATTTAGGAAAAATCCTTTATCACTTGTAAATTCATAGAATCTAAATCCATGTTTTAGCTCTAATTCATCCACTTTTTTACCATCTAATTCAACTTCTATTTTTACATCGTAAAGAGTTGGATTTTCGGGCGACCATAGCTCAGGATTACTTATTTTAGGTAGAGAAAACTCTACTGAAGAGGTTGTGGATGCTGCTATCAATTTTTTGGCAGTTCCCTCAGAGACTATTCTTCCCTTTTTGTCGGAAATAGTGGTTCTAACCACAACATCGCCACTTTTAGTGGCACCGTTATCTATCATTGCCCTAACTTTAAAGTCACTGCTTTTCTCTGATACATTTTCGCTCCAAATTCTTACACCACTACTACCCATATATTTACGAGAAATAGATAATTTTGGTGCTTCAATAAGTTCTACAGAGCGATAAAGACCTCCATAGAAGTTAAAATCGGCTGTTTGAGGTGCTGTAAACTTCTCACGTAAATTTGATACCCACACATCTACTACATTATTGCCAGCCTTTACAATATCAGTAATCTCGCAGGTAAATGCACTGTAGCCACCATTGTGGTATATCAATTTAGTGCCATTTACATACACCTCTGCTTGCTGCCCAGCAGCACCAAAACGAAGGTAAAGACGCTTGTCTAATTGATTATTTTTAATGGTGAGATTTTTGCGATACCACGAGGCACCACGTCTATATTCAAATTGAGAAAGTGCATCATGAGCGTTCCAAGTGTGAGGTAAAGATATTTCGGTATAGTTATTATCAGCTTCAGTAGGAAGCTCACGGCTATCCTTTTCAAGATATAGCCAACCGCTATTTATATAACTGCTGTTAGCCCAATATGGTTTCTGTTTTGGAGCTTTTGCTATCGACAGTAAGGCAAAGCTAATAATTAATGTAAATGTTAAAAATAATTTTTTCATCTATTATATTTATCGGTTTTTCTATTTTTATAAATCGGTAATTGGCTTATATTTAGGAACAAGTGTTTTCATTATAGTCCAACCTACTAGGTAAGCTACTGCACAGTAGCAGAAAATTATAAAATAACCAGCTGGAGTGCCCTCGAAACCCAAAAATTTGAGGTTTTCTTCTCGAGCATATACAAACAGATTTCCAGCAGTTTTTTGAAGCAACATAGAGCCTACACCACCTGCCATACCGCCAATACCGGTAATAGTAGCAATTGCAGATTTTGGGAACATATCGCCAACGGTCGAAAAAATATTTGCCGACCACGATTGGTGAGCTGCACCACCTATACCAATTAAAATTACTGGAAACCATGGTGAGATTGTGCCAAGTGGTTGTGCAAGAAGCACTAAAAGAGGAAAAAATGCAAAAATTAACATCGCTTTCATACGTGCAGCATAAGGATTTTGCCCAGTTTTATTGATAATAATTGTAGGTAGTTTACCACCGTAAATTGAAATCATGGTGATAGCATAAAGGGTAAAGATAAGTGCCACACCTAACCCATCAGAAGTTAAAATTCCAAACTGAGTATTTAAGTATGATGGAGTCCAAAATAGGAAAAACCACCAAACGCCATCGGTAATAAATTTACCAGCAATAAACGCCCAAGTTTGTTTATAAGATAGAGCTTTTTTGTAAGAAAGTTTTTTGCTGCTATCACTATCTACCAATACATTCTCTTGCTCATTATCCTGCTCTATATACTCTATTTCTGCACTATTTACAAAGCGACTTTTGTGTGGATTATCATACAAAAACACCCAAAAAGCCATCCAAATAAATCCTAATGCACCAATTACAATAAATGCCATCTCCCAGCCATTTCCAACACCTATGCTCTTAAAATATTTAGCAAGAAGTGGAATAGTAAGAGGTGCTATAAGCGCACCAATTGACGCACCAGCATTAAAAATACTTGTAGCGTAGGCTCTATCTTTTTTAGGAAAATATTCGGCAGTTACTTTTATTGCAGCAGGAAAGTTACCCGACTCACCAATAGCAAGTATTGAGCGTGCCACAATAAAAAACCACATACTAACCGTTGCAATTGTAACGGCTACAGCTCCAGTTGCTGAAATAAGCTCACTTGCAGAGCTAACGCCAACATATTTTTCAGTTGCAGTGCCACAAAGTGCATGTGCGCAGGCACCTAACGACCAAATTCCAATAGACCAAAGAAATCCTCGTTTACTACCTAAAAAATCGACAATTTTACCTGCAAATAGCATCCCAATAGCATATACTATCGAAAATACAGCGGTAATTGTACCATAATGCGATTCATCCCAATGAAATTCAGGCTTAATAAATTCATCCCACGTTAACGACAACACTTGTCTGTCGAGATAATTGATAGTAGTAGCGATGAAAAGCATTCCGCATATCCACCAACGCCAATTTGTCATTTTTTCTTTTCTCTGTTCCATAGTTTGGATTTTTAAATTTTAGGGAGTTCTAAATTCTGAATTTTGGGAGATTTTAGAAGTTCCATTTATTACAAGTAGACTATAACAGTGTAGTGTACCCTCTGCTTTTTGCCACTTGAAAGTTAATAGTAGGAAATTTTATATTTTTATTAGAAATTTCTATTGATTTTAAATAATTATTATTACTTTTGCAAAAACAAACGTTTGACAGCATTACAAAAGTAGTAATTTTTTAGTAAAGTGCAAATTTTTTAATAAATTAAATATAAATTAGTCCTTTTTCGTACTTTAATAACGTAGTATAGGGAACTTCTAAAATCTCTCAAAATCCAGAATTTAGAACTCCCTTAAAAAAATATGAAAAATTTGAAAAAACCAATTAAACAGACCACTTTTACAGACTTTTAACAATATAAGCATGAAAAAACAAGTATCAATATCAGATTTAGCCCGAATGTTATCTGTTTCGGTATCGACGGTTTCACGTGCACTGCACGACCATCCTTCGATAAGTGACGGAATGAAAGAGCTGGTTCGCCAAAAGGCAAAAGAGCACAACTATCGCCCAAATAGCTATGCTGTAAACCTTAAAATGGGCAGTACCAAAACTATAGCAGTGATTGTACCTCAAATAAATAGAAATTTCTTCTCGACTGCAATTAACGGAATAGAAGAGGTGGCACGTGAAAATGGATATGATGTGATGATTTATCAATCTCATAACGACCATGACCACGAAGCTCGAATTGTAAATAATCTTTCGTTTGGTAAAGTAGATGGTGTAATTGCATCAGTTGCAAATACCGATTTAGGACACCAACACTACAATAAAATGATAGATTATGGTATGCCAACAGTCTTTTTTGATAGAATTTTAAAAGGATTGAATGCAGGTAGCGTAAGAATAGATGATTTTAAAGGTAGCTATATGGCTACTGAACATTTTATTAAGCAAGGGATGAAACGTATCTACCATTTTGCAGGTAAACGTAACGTTGTGGTATGGGATGATAGAGCTAAAGGCCATATTGCAGCTATGAAAGATAACGGTTTGGAGATTGACGAAAAATCGTGGATTTTTGAAGATTATACAACTCGTAGCAATGGTTCAAAATTTATATCTCAGATTTTAGAAAGCGGAAATGAGCTTCCAGAGGCGATAAATTTTGCTGGTGATTTTGCGGCACTTGGAGCATTGCAACAGATGAATGAAAAAGGTATAAAAGTTCCTCATGGCATTGCTATTAGCGGATTTGCTTGCGAACCATTTTGTGGAGTGTTATCTACACCGCTCACCTCTGTCGATCAGTTTAGTAATAAAATGGGGCGAGAGGCGGCTAAAATGTTAATAGATTATATTGAGGGTAAACCCTACGAAAATATTGTTATTGAACCTGAATTAATAGTGAGGGAATCTTCTCTAAAACTTAAAAAAAATGAGTAAATTTTTTAAATTCGAACAGTCAATGCGTTGGTATGGTGATAACGATAAAGTGTCGCTTCAAGATATTGCGCAATCGGGAGCCACAACTGTTGTTTCGGCTCTTCATCATATCAAACCTGGTGAGGTTTGGAGTGTAGAAGAGATTTTAAAACATAAAAAAAAGGTTGAAAGCTACAACTTAAAATGGAGTGTAGTAGAGTCTCTTCCTGTAAGCGAAGAGATTAAGAGTAGAGCAGGGGATTTTGAGCGACACATCGAAAATTATAAGCAGAGTATCCGAAATCTTGCCCTGTGCGATATTTTTGTGATTACCTACAACTTTATGCCTGTTTTAGATTGGTCTCGAACAGATGTTGGCTATACTCTCTCTGACGGTTCAAAGGCACTACGCTTCGAAAGAGACGCTTTTGTAGCATTCGATGTTTTTATGTTGAAAAGAGAGGGTGCTGAAAATGATTATACCCCTCAAGAGATTGAAAAAGCTCGTATATGTTTTGAAAATATGAGTGAACAGCAGCGTAAAACCACCCGAATTAGCCTACTTATGGGGCTTCCTGGCGACAACTCACTATTTTCGTATGATGCAATAAATAGAGGTCTAGCTCTTTATAAGGATATGGACGACGCTACTCTTTTCCAAAATTTAGTGATGTTTTTAAAAGAGGTGACTCCTATAGCCGATAGTGTTGGTGCTCAGCTTGCAATACATCCCGACGACCCACCATACAGACTGTTAGGATTACCACGTATAATGCGCATTGAGTCTGATTTTAAGGCTCTTTTTGAGGCTGTTCCTAACAAATCAAATGGTGTATGTTTCTGTACTGGTTCGCTAAGTATTCGTCCTGACAACGACCTGCCTACTATGGTAAATTCGCTTGCTGATAGAGTTTATTTTGCCCATCTACGCAGTACTGAACGAGACAAAGAGGGTAATTTTTATGAGGCAAACCATCTTGAGGGAAGTATAGATATGTACAAAATAATGAAAGTGTTTGTGGAGCAAATGCAACGTATGCAGCGTTCGATTCCTATGCGTCCCGACCATGGACACCAAATGCTAGATGACTTAAATAAAACAACCTATCCCGGCTACAGTGCAATTGGTAGACTGAAAGGGCTTGCCGAGCTTAGAGGCTTAGAGGTGGGAATTGGTCGTACCCTATTCGAATAAAACCAATTATTTAGAACTTACCTATAGGGAACTTCTAAAATCTGACTTTCAGAGCTTTTTCGTTTTAAGACTTCATCTTTGAATTTTGCAAATAAAGGTAGTAGGAGCCATTACAACCTATATTCGCAAAATCTAAAGCCTGAAAAAGAAAAATCTCTCAAAATACAGAAATTATAACTCTCCTATATAATTTGTTGGCATTAACCACTATTTGTTATGAAAGAGAAAAAAAATATTTTTATAAACGAAGATTTCGTTCTAAGCAATAAATATGCTAAGAAACTTTATAAAAAGTGTAAAAATCTACCTATCTTAGATTATCACAACCACTTAAGTGCGAAAGAGATATACGAAGATTTATGTTTTTCTACAATTACTCAAGCATGGCTTGGGGGAGATCACTACAAATGGCGTGTGATGCGTGCTTGTGGGTATGATGAGTCGATTGTAAGCGGTGATGCAGATGACTACGAACGCTTCTTAGCTTATGCAAAGACTCTATCAAAAATTGCAGGTAATCCACTCTATCACTGGACACATCTGGAGCTAAAACGCTATTTTGGTGTGGATGAAATATTAAATGAAAATAGTGCTAAAGAGATATACAATCACTGTAATAGTCTACTTAGAAAAGGTGAATATTCGGTTAGAAATCTTTTAGCAATGCAAAATGTTGAGTTGCTTTGTACTACCGACGACCCTATCGACTCGCTAGAATACCACCGTTTAATAGCGGATGATGAGAGCCGTTTTAAGGTACTTCCAACATGGCGACCAGATAGAGTAATGGCTATCGACACCGACCAGTTTTGCGACTATATAGGGAAACTAGCTCAGTCAAGTGAGATGATTATCCACTCGTTAGATACGCTAAAAGAGGCATTACAGCTTAGAATGAACCATTTTAAAGCGCATGGATGTATTGTAGCTGATCATGGACTTACAAAATTCTATTCAGCTAAATATTGCGAAAAAGAGGTTGATAAAATTTTTAAAAGTGTACTTTTTGAAGGTCATAAACCAACTTTGGAGGAGAGTGAGATGTATAAATCAGCCCTTGCCTTTGAACTTTTAAAGATGAATCACGAAAATGGACTTGTACAGCAACTTCATCAGGGTGCTATACGCAACCAAAACAGCAAACTATTTGCAGCTAAAGGTGCTGATGTTGGGTGTGATTCAATCGACGACTACTCAATCGCTTCAGAGCTTGGAGCTTTACTCGACAAACTCAATAGTAACGACTCACTAACTCGTACAATTATATACAATCTAAATCCTAAGGATAGTGAAGTTATGACAACTATGATTTATAATTTTAATGATGGTTCAGTAGCAGGAAAAATGCAATATGGTGCTGCTTGGTGGTTTTTAGATACAAAAAAAGGGATGGAAAATCAGCTAGATGTAATCTCTTCGTTTGGAGTGCTTGGTGAGTTTATAGGGATGCTAACCGACTCTCGCAGCTTTTTATCGTTTACTCGTCACGAATATTTCAGACGAATATTATGTAATTATATAGGTTGTCAAATAAAAGAGGGGTTACTACCAGAGAGTGAAATGGAAACTTTTGAAGCAATGGTTTCAGATATATCCTATTATAATGCTAAGAGATATTTTGGTCTTTAGAGTTATTTTATAATATTTAAAAAATTCTAAATGGGGATGTTTTATAACTTCCCCATTTTCATTAAATATATTATTTTCAGCTTGAATAAAACAAGCAAAAGTATTATATTTGTGCGGTTATAAAGAGAAAACTTCAAAAATATAAATTTATATTACTGAAATTATGGAAATTAAAGGTGTTATTTTTGATATGGATGGCGTTCTAGTCGACAATAGCGATATTCATATTGAGGCATTTGTACTGTTTTGTAAGCGTCATGGAATTAGTGCCGATTTGGACTATCTACGTACCCTTTTTGGCATGGGTAATGAGGAGATAATGCCAAGAGTTTTTGGTAAAGAGCTTACTAATGATGAAATTTCGCAATATGCAGAAGAGAAAGAGGAGGTATATCGTGAGATTTTTGCTGAAAGAATCGAACCTTTAAAAGGTCTCGTAGACTTTTTAAAAGAGATAAAATCCAAGGGGATAAAAATCGCCGTAGGAAGCTCTGGAATGGCAAAAAATGTAAATTTTGTGTTAGAAAAGTGTGGAATTGCATCCTATTTTGATGCAATAGCCAATGGCGATATGGTGGAGAGGGCAAAACCCGATCCCGCTGTTTTTTTAATTGCTGCCGATTTGCTAAATCTTTCACCGAGCCAATGCGTCGTTTTTGAGGACTCTTTTGCAGGTATTCAAGCAGCTCGAAGTGCAGGTGCAAAAGTTGTTGCAGTTGCAACTACATATCCTCGTGAGCGTCACAATGATTACGACATGATTATTGACGATTTTTCTCAAATAACATATTGTGATTTGGAGAAGCTTTAATTTTGAAATTAATATGAGGATGACCTATAAGTCCTTAAAAAGGGTTGTTTTAAAACCAAAAAAGAGGGTGACTCAAAAGTAAATAAATTTACTTAAAATAAAACAATCCAGACCATTACCTCCACTCACAACGCTTGTGTAGAGGGGTGATGGTCTGGATTTTTGATTGTGGGTCACCCACTTTTTAAATATTTTACGAATAACCCTATAAAATAGAATTTCTATTGTGCTATAATTTCAAAAATAGCACTATCATAACGTTTTTGTAGTTGAAGAGTTACACCATGTTTCATTAGGTAGTCGCCACTAAACACTTTTCCATCACCTAAGAAGCATTTTTTAGGTTTTCCGCCCTTTTCTGCTGGAAGAAGCTCTTTTACCATATAGTTTTTATCTGCATCTAATCCCTGAAGTTTAATCACAGGTACTAAATCACGAAGATGATAATCCAATGAATATGCAAATAGAATAGAACTTGATTTATCTTCTGTAACATACATCATAGATGCAAAATCAGTTCCAGAATATGGAGAAATTAGGCGGTATAGGTCGCCATGCTGAACTATAGGACGAATAGTTTGTTTGTACTCTTCGATACTTTTCTTTGTCCATGCTAGCTCCTCTTCTGTAAGCAGTTTTGGTTGAAGCTCTGCACCTAAACGCTGCGCCAAAGCAACATCAAAACGGAATTTTATAGGTGTGATGTGACCTGTTTGGTGGTTTGGAGATGCAGATACGTGTGAAGCAATAGCCTGTGAAGGCATAAACTGGCTAAGTCCCCAATTTATAAATACTCTCCACTCACCATCGGTATTGTCGCTACCCCACATCTCGTGGTGATATTTCATAGAGCCATAGTCGCCACGACCTCCGCCCGACGAACATGCTTGGAAGATAACATCTGGGAAATCTGTTGTTAATCTATCGTACACTTTATAAAGACCATTGATA
This sequence comes from Rikenellaceae bacterium, assembly GCA_044433365.1. Classification (GTDB taxonomy): domain Bacteria; phylum Bacteroidota; class Bacteroidia; order Bacteroidales; family Rikenellaceae; genus CAMQVM01. Next base: position 23,968 of record JAWXTR010000011.1, on the reverse strand, counting down.
TAGTCAATCCAAAAATGGCTCTGCTTATCATCTGCTAAATATGATGAACCAAAATCTTCAACATGGCGATTTGCATCCCATTTGATATATTCAACTCCTGGATTTTCACGAAGAACTTTGGCTACTGCCTCATAAGCAAAATCTTGAACATCTGGATTGGATAGATCTAAAAGAAGCTGAGTACGCATTAGCAGCTGCTCACGATTTGGAGAGGTTACAATCCAATCTGGATGTGTTTTAGCCAAAATACTCTCTGGGTTTACCATCTCAGGCTCTAACCAAATACCAAATTTAATACCGTTTTTATGAGAGTGGTCGACCAATGCTTTGATACCATTAGGAAGTTTTTTTAGGTTTACCTCCCAATCGCCTAGACCTGCTTTATCGTTGTCACGTGGGTAGGTAGTACCAAACCAACCATCGTCTAAAACAAACATTTCAACACCCATAGAGGCAGCATCCTCAATCATTTTTTTAATTAACTGCTCATCAAATTTCATGTATGCACCCTCCCAACTATTTAATACAATTGGGCGATTTTGATCACCATCTTGAATATTATAGTTGCGAACATAGCGGTGAAGATTGCGACTAGCCTCACCTACACCACTGCTACTATGAGCATAAACCATTTCGGGAGTTTCGAAACTTTCTCCACTTGCTAGAGTGTAATCTGAAAGAAAATCGTTGAGACCTGCAGTGATATTCATAACGTTTGTATTGTCGATTTCAAGAGATAATTTGTAGTTACCACTCCACGCCAATGTACCAATTATCACTTCACCTGTAGTTTCGCTAGCTTGTTGGTCGAGCGATAGGATGAATGTTGGCGAACCATCTTGAGTTGTACGCACTCCTCGTTTGCTATCTATTACAGTGATTCCATCTTCAAGTTTTCGCTCAACCATCTTCATTTCAGCAGCCCACGAACCATAAAAGCTTGTTAACCAATAGTTTTGAGCACGAAGTGCAAGGTAATTTGAGGCAACTCCCTCCAATTTTACATCGCCTTTTTCGTTGTTTTTGACAACAGTCGAAGAGGTTAAAACATTCTCTTTTTGATATGCTTTATAGATTAGAGTCACATCAAAAGGATAATATTCATCTTTTAATTTGATTTCGGTGGTTACGACATTGCCCGAAGCATCTTTTGTAGAGGTGTGGCTATCGTATACAAGGCGAGTGGTCATGTTTCCATCGCTATGAGTAGCTTTAAGTCCAACTTCATTTGTATATCCTGTACCAAAAGTAGGGAAAGCAGGTTTGTGTTGATACACCTCACGACGTGCGTTATAGTCGCCTAAGATAAGGTCATTGCTATTTAGAAGTCTGTCACCAAAGTAGTTTTGATTTATCACTCCATCCTCATTTACATATAGATAGAGACCTTTTTGAGCAGTTTCGATATTGATAATTTTCTGAGCTGAAGCTGTAAATACAGAAAACATCGAAAAACATAAAGCTGATGATAATAGTAGTTTGAATTTCATAATGGGGATATGTTTTAGGTTTAGAAGTATATAAGGGCGACTTACAAACGGGGTTGTAAATCGCCCTTATATAGGATAAGTTATTAAATTTTATGAATATAATAACCTAGATTGATTACCAGTTAAGGATTTTGTTGAAATCGTAATCTTCTGGATTCTCAACATACGCTTTAGCTGCTTCATAGTCAGCCTCAGTAACGTAGTGAAGAATAGTATCAACAACAGATTTAACTTTATTAGAGTTAACGTCAACCAAACGTGGTGGAATTTTACCATTTTCGTCTTGAAGATCTTTTAGGTATAGAGGAGAAACCTCACCTGTAGCATCAACATAAACCATACAACCAGAGATACCCTCGCTGAATAGTTTGTAAACACCCATACCTAGAGCTGAACAGTAAACTAAGTCGAAAGCAACTGGAGTTTGGCAACGAACTTCGTAACCAATCTCAACTGGGCGGCTTTTAACTTTAAGTTTAGTTGTTTTAAGTTTGTTTTCTAACATTTCGTTAAAGATGTTAGCTTTAGAAACTTTACCTAACTCTGGGTGACCGTGTGAGTCGTAAGTGAAGTTGATACCTGAGTTTTTGATTTCCTCGTCAGAAAGAGCGTGGAAAACACCTTCAGAAATCATAGCAGCACCATAGTTTACACCCATAATTGTTCTTTTGATGATAGCAGAAACTACAAGGTTTACAATTTTTTCAACTGTAATAGTAGTTTTGTTAAACATCTCAGGAATTACAATCATTGGATAGTGACAAGCAGTACCAATACCGAAAGCAAGGTGACCTGCCGAACGACCCATAGCTGCAACTACAAACCAGTTTTCGCTAGTTTTAGCATCACAATAAACTGTACGAGCAATCATAGTACCTTGGTTCTTAGCTGATTGGTAACCAAAAGTTGGAGAACCCATTGGAAGAGGTAGGTCGTTGTCGATAGTTTTAGGAACGTGGATATTAGCGATAGGATAGTTTTTTGCCTCTAAGAATTTAGCGATACGGTTAGCTGTAGAAGCTGTATCATCACCACCAACAGTAACAAGAAGTTTGATATTGTTTTCAGTGAAAAGATTTAGGTTAAAATCGTTGTCAAAGTTCTCTTGAGTTGGTTTGAAACGACTCATTTTTAGGTAAGAACCACCACGATTAAACATATCGTCAGCAAGAGCAAAATCGATATCTTCTGTGCGTGGATTTACAGAGAAAAGACCTGTATAACCTTCGTGTAGACCAATTACACGGTAACCTTTTTGAAGGAATGTTTTAGCAACACTACCAACAACTGTGTTCATACCTGGAGCTGGACCGCCACCAGTTAGAATAGCAATAGCTTGTTCCATTTTATTTGAATTTTATTAGTTTAAGAGCATTTTCACGCTCTCAATAGTTATTAATTATAAGAGAAAAAAGGGTTCTAAAATTATTATAAAATAGTTTTAGAACCCTCATTAATATTTTATTAACATTTACGATACTAAAATCTTTAAAAATCTTAGCTATCTAAATATTAAAGAACGTTCATACAGTTAAGGTCGCTGTAAGATACTTTTAGACGCTCAACGATAGACTCTTCGCCTTTACGTAACCATACACGTGGATCGTAATATTTTTTGTTAGGAGAATCTTCGCCTTCTGGGTTACCTAATTGACCTTGAAGATAAGCCTCTTTGTCGATGTAGAATTTACGAACACCATTCCAGAAAGCCCATTGAAGGTCTGTATCTAGGTTCATTTTGATTACACCATAACCGATAGCTTCTTGGATTTTTGCAGGCTCAGAACCAGAACCACCGTGGAATACGAAGTTTACTGGTTTTGTACAATCACAACCTTTTTCAGCTACGATAAATTTTTGAGAAGCATCAAGGATTTCTGGGCTAAGAACAACATTACCTGATTTGTAAACACCGTGTACGTTACCGAAAGATGCAGCGATAGTGAAGTTAGGGCTGATTGTCATAAGCTCATTGTAAGCGTAAGCAACCTCTTCTGGTTGAGTGTAAAGTTTAGATACGTCAACGTTAGAGTTGTCAACACCATCCTCTTCACCACCAGTGATACCTAATTCAATCTCTAAAGTCATACCCATTTTAGCCATACGAGCTAGGTAAGTTTTACAGATTTCGATATTTTCAGTTAATGGCTCTTCAGAAAGGTCAAGCATGTGTGAGCTGAAAAGTGGTTTGCCAGTTGCAGCGAAATGTTTTTCACTTGCATCTAATAGACCGTCAATCCAAGGAAGAAGTTTTTTAGCAGCGTGGTCTGTGTGAAGAATTACAGGAACACCATAAGACTCAGCTACAGTATGTACGTGATGTGCAGCAGATACAGCACCTAAGATAGCAGATTTTTGTCCTTCGTTGCTAAGGCTTTTACCAGCGTAGAAAGAAGCACCACCGTTAGAAAGCTGAATGATAACTGGAGAGTTAACAGCTTTAGCTGTCTCTAATACTGCGTTAATAGTATCAGTACCTGTTACGTTAACTGCAGGAATTGCAAAACCTTTTTCTTTTGCGTAAGCAAATAAGTTTTGAACTGTTTCGCCAGTGATTACACCAGCAGGAAATTGAGTTTGGCTCATTTTATTACTATTTAAATTGAACATTTGTTTTTTTGTTTGCAAAAAGGCTGATGTTATTGAAAAACGACCATATCACTAAAATGGAACAACCATTATTAATTAGTATCGACGTTAATCATTATCACCTCAGCTTTTAAGTAGGGTAAAATAATTACTGGAGTATTTTTAATAGTGCTATTGGAGATGAGATTTTTTGCTATTGAATCGAAAATATAGTGGTTCTATATTGAGATTTAATAGTGAAAAATATCGCTCCAAGAGTGCTATTAAGAATATGGCAATAATTGTTTTACACTACTTACAGTGCAAATTTACTAATTTTTTTTGATTTAACAATATTTTTTAGGCTCAATTTTACCCTCAAATACCATTAATCCATTTATTGCTAGTGCTTTCATCTCATCTTCACCAGCAAAAATATTAACATTGGCTATAAATTCGACCCTATTTCGAATTTTATCACATATATAACTGCTATATGCAATACCTCCTGTTAGGATTATCGCATCTACCTTACCTGAAAATACTGTAGCCATAGCACCTATACTTTTAGCTACATTATAAGCAAATGCCTCGACTATTAACGTCTCATATTCTCCGCCATTTTGTGCCTTTTCCACAACCGACTTAACATCTGAGGTGCCTAAATGAGATTTAAAACCACCCTCGCCACTAATCATTAGTTTTAGCTCTTTTTCGCTATATTTACCCGATTTCTCAAGCTCTAACATATCGCCAACGACAAGTGCACCAGAGCGTTCTGGAGAGAATGGACCATCTCCCGAAAGAGCATTATTAACATCCACTACAACCCCCTTTTCGTGAGCTGCAACCGACACTCCTCCACCCATGTGGGCAATAATAAGGTTTAAATCCTCATAATTTTTGCCAACTTCTTCGGCAAAGTCACGAGCAATAGCCTTTTGGTTAAGGGCATGAAATATGCTTTTGCGTGGAAGATGTTTACAGCCCGAAATGTGAGCCACTTCGCTCATTTCATCGACCACTACAGGGTCGGCAATATAGGCTTTTGCACCGATTTCGTCGGCTAAGGAGCGAGCTATCAAACCGCCTAGATTTGAGGCATGTTTACCACTTACCCCAACCTTTAAATCGGCTACTAAACTATCTGTTACTTCATATACTCCCGATGGTATTGGACGAACCAAACCGCCACGACCCATAATAATCGAAATATCAGATAGTTTCACTCCCCACTCTTCGATTGAGCGAACAATTATCTCTTTACGAAATTCGAATTGCTCCGAAATATCGTTAAATTTGGCAAGCTGCTCACCGCAGTGAGACAAACTCTTTTCAAACAAAAGCTCCCTACCTTCGAAGAGAGCTATTTTTGATGATGTAGAACCGGGATTTATTGCTAATATCTTAACACTCATATCTATTTCGCATTTAATACCGCCAAAGCAATAGAGTAAAGTTTAGAATTTTCGCTATCGCCACGAGAAGTTAGCACACATGGTGCTTTTGCTCCCATTACCATAGCTGCCAATTCGCCTTTACATAGCTTAGTGGTGGTTTTAAAGAATACATTTGCAGCTTCGATAGTTGGAAACACCAAACAATCAGCATCGGCATCAACGACAGATTTAACTCCTTTGATAGCGGCAGCCTCTTTGTCGATTGCCACATCTAAAGCGAGTGGACCATCAATTAGTGCGCCTTTGATTTGACCTCTATCGCCCATTTTTGCTATAATTGCTGCATCTACACACGATTCAATTTTTGGAAGCATCTGCTCAGTAGGTGCGATAAGTGCAACTTTTGGCTCATCTATTCCTAAGGTGTGTGCAACCTTAATAACATAGTTTGTAAGTGCTATTTTTTGGCTTAAATCGGGTGCAGGAATAACTGCAACATCAGTTATGGTAAGAAGTTTGTGATATGATGGAATTTCCACCACAGTAACATGGCTAAGCGTAGCACGTGGAGGCACTAAACCACCATTCTTTGCTAATATTCCTCTCATATATTTATCGGTAGATACAACGCCTTTCATCATTATATCTGCTTTACCCTCATTAATATACTGCACCGCCATATTTACACAGTCCATATCACTTTCACACTCTACAATCTCAAATTTTGAGCTATCAATAGAGTTCGCTTTACATACAGACTCAATCTTCTCTCTATTACCAATAAGAATAGCATCGATAATACCATGCTCTACACCATTATCAATGGCACCTATAGTATGGCTATCATTTGCATAAGCTGCAACCAAACGCTTTTTGCCTTTAGCTTTAGCAGCATCTACCAATTGACTTAAACGACTTATCATATTATATAAAATTAGGAATTTCGTTAGTTTCCCATTAAAAAAGAGGGTAACCAATATACATTATCAGCTACCCTATAAACGTTTTACTCTTCAAATTTAGTATTTAACAGACGGTAAGTGTCGCTAGCGATAACATACTCTTCATCGGTTTTCGTAACAACAACTTTCACCTTACTTTCAGGAGTAGATATCATTACGTCGATACCCCAAGCGTCGAAGTTAACTTGCTCGTTAATTTCGATACCCATATATTGCATATTTTCACAAGCACCGTGGCGTACATCAGCATCGTGCTCACCAATACCACCTGTAAAGATAACCATATCAACACCACCTAAAAGTGCAGCGTAAGAACCAATATACTCTTTTACTCTATTGTTGAAGATTTTAAGAGCTAATTGAGCTTTTTTGTTGCCATCAGTAGCAGCTTTTACGTTGTCACGCATATCAGAAGAGACCTCTCCTACACCTAATAGACCAGACTCTTTATTGATAAGATTGTTTAGCCTACTAATACTATAACCCTGTTTATCAGCAATGTAAAGAAGCACACTAGGGTCGATAGCACCACAACGAGTACCCATCATAAGACCATCAACTGGAGTGAAACCCATTGTTGTATTGATAGATTTACCATTTTTGATAGCGGTAATCGAACCACCATTACCAATATGACAAGTGATGATTTTAGAGTTTTCAAAATCTACATCATACATTTTACAAGCCTTTTTGGCAACAAATTTATGGCTTGTACCGTGGAAACCATATTTACGGATACGTAAATCTTCGTAATAGCTACCAGGAATAGCATAAAGATAGTTCTCAGCAGGGATTGTTTGGTGGTAAGAGGTATCAAAAACAGCTACTTGCTGGATAGTAGGAAGTAGATTTTCGATAGCTAAGATACCTTTAAGGTTTGCTGGATTGTGTAGAGGTGCAAGCTCAATACAACTTTCGATTTGTTGTTTTACAGTTTGTGAAACTATAGCACTATCAGAGAAATACTCTCCACCATGCGCAACACGATGTCCTACAGCGTTAATATCTGAGAACGACTCAATAACACCATGATTAGGGTCAACAATTGCATTAAGAATAAGGTTGATACCTACAGTGTGATCTGGAATTGCCTTTACAATCTCAAATTTTGGCTTTCCAACTGGTTTATGAACAAGATTTCCATCGTTAAGACCGATGCGCTCTACTTGACCTTTTGCAAGCAGGCTGTTGTCGGCTGCGCCCATATCAAGAACTTGATATTTAATAGATGAGCTACCGCAATTTAGTACTAAAATTATCATGATAAGAGTATTTAAATTATGAGGTATAAATTACAAATTATAAATAGAAATTACCGAGCACGACAATTTATCATTTATCATTTGTAGTTTATAATTAGTTTAAAGTTTTTTCTCAGCTTGCGCTTGACAAGCAGTAATAGCTACAAGATTTACAATATCGCTAACCGAGCAACCACGAGAAAGGTCGTTGATAGGCGCAGCCATACCTTGAAGAACTGGACCAATAGCCTCAGCATTTGCAAAACGTTGAACCAATTTGTATGCAATATTTCCAACCTCTAAAGTAGGGAATACTAACACATTTGCACGACCTGCAATTTTGCTACCTGGAGCTTTTTTGCTGCCAATACCCGGAATAATTGCTGCATCGGCTTGAAGCTCACCATCAATCTCTAACGTAGGATCCATCTCTTTTGCAAGTGCTGTAGCCTCAACAACTTTATCAACCATATCGTGTTTAGCCGAACCTTTAGTAGAGAAGCTAAGCATTGCGATACGTGGCTCGATACCTGCTATTGCACGAGCAGTATTACCTGTAGCAACTGCAATTTGAGCAAGCTCATGAGCAGTAGGATTTGGATGTACTGCACAATCGGCAAACAACATAAGACCATCATCACCAAAATGAGCAGGTACTAACATCAGGAATGCACCTGAAACCACCGAAATACCTGGTTTTGTTTTAACATATTGGAAAGCTGGACGAAGCACATCGCCAGTAGCGTTGTTTGCACCTGCAACCTCACCGTCAGCATCGCCACATTTTATCATCATTACTGAAAGATATAGAGGGTCTACTATCAGCTTTTCAGCTTTTTCGTAAGTTAAACCTTTAGCACCACGAAGCTCTAACATTTTTGCAATATACTCCTCTTTTTTAGGATTGTTTGCAGGGTCAACGATAGATGCTTTTGCAATATGAGGTAGATTCCACTCCTCAGCCTTTTCTGCAATTACAGCAGGTGATCCGATAAGGATAATATCTGCTAAATTCTCTTCGATACAGCTGTTTGCAGCACGAAGTGTTCTCTCTTCTTCAGCCTCTGGAAGCACAATACGTGTTGCTTCCTGTTTAGCTTTACTTTTAATAGACTCTAATAGTTCCACTGGATATATATTTTTAATTTATGAGAAGTTTTGAAAAATCGCAACTACTCTTATACAAACTTACAAAAAATTACACCCACAAAGATATAAATTTATTTTCCGCTTTCAAATTCTGAAGTTAAAATATTTGTTATTTTTTCCTTATCTTCCAAGTTTGCAATCAACCTAACAGGAAACATCGACCTCAAGCCATAAGGATTGATTATATTCGACTCCTCATTTATAACCTCACTAGCAATACCGTGTGACTCCAACAAACTTTTTACAAGCTGCGCCTCGTAAGACGAATCGTAAGTAGCTACAAAATAAAATTGCATATTATCCTCTTTCATAAGCAGCGATTTTAATGATTAATAACATTGCAAAATTAAAACTTATAATTTTCCGTAAATATAACTATTTTTATTTAAAAATCAAAATATTATAGGATAAAATATCGACAAAATTATTACAACTTCTCTTAATCAAACAGAAATTTTATCACATCCACACCATCAGCAAAGTCGAAAAGCGATGGAAATTGAGCTTTCCCAAACTCTGAGGGGTTTTTTAACACAACTTGCAATCTTTCTCTATTTTGCATTACAAAATCTTCAAACTCCTCTACCCTGCTATATCTACTATAATTAATTTGCGATAGCGGAGCAAATAGCGAACTATTTTCGACCAAAATAGCATATCCTAAATCCAAAAATTCTCGTTTTTGCATCATCATTACAGCTCGGTGAGAGAGGTAAACATTGAGAAAATGGCGATTTTCGACCACTTTTTTCCGCCACAGGGCTACTAACTTTTCAATATTATAATCGGCTGGGATAAATATCTGAGTTATATTTCTACACCCTTGACCATAACGTAAAAATATATCCGACCAAAGATTTTGCAGCTCATTTTCGCTCTCTGAGCCACTAATCAGAGCCACTGAGCTGCGATTTTGACGAATCAAAGAGTCGACCTCTGCGTAGCGATGTGAAAAATATCGACTACTATTATCAGAGCCTGTAGCGATTACCTTATCGATATGCTGCTCATCAAACTGCTCAATATTTACAACCCCCTCGCAACACTTTTTAACGCAAGCGACAAACCACTCCATCGTAAAATAGTCTTTCGAAGCAAATTTTAGATATATGTTGGAAAATCCCGAAAAAATGGCATAAACCAAATCGGCAACACCTACAAACGGGATATTTCCAGCCATTATAATAGCCACACTTTTACCAATATTTTTTTCACTACCATAATCACTATAAGCAGCAGCAAATCTCTCTAACTCTACCTCAGAGAACATTCCATCAACAATAGCAGAAAGCGAATCTAAAATATTTTCTTTGTCGAACCACTCATTTCGCTCATAACATTTTTCAAAAATTTCGCTGCTTATCGAAGATGTTTTCAACTCTTTGGCTATTAATTTTAATATCTGCAATCTATCTTTCATACGCAAAAACAACTAATAATTAACAATTTATAATTAATAATTTATAATTTATAATTATTATTCATCACTGCCAACACTTTTTCCAAATCCTCAGGAGTATCTATAGCATACGACTCGCTATAAGTCACACCACACTTAATTTTATAACCATTTTCCAACCAACGAAGCTGCTCTAACGATTCAGCCTTTTCCAAAACACCTTGATCTAGCGAAGTTACAGCAAAAAGCACCTCTTTGCGATAGCCATAAAGCCCTAAATGTTTGAAGTAGGTGTGGTTTGTCATCCACTCACTTTTTTCTTTACCTCGAAGAAAAGGAATAGGACTTCTACTAAAATATATTGCAAAACCATCGGTAGAGAGCACCACTTTAGGCGAATTTGGATTAAAAATATCCTCTCCCTTTGAAAAAGGTTTTACAAGAGTTGCAATATCGCAACGACTATCGCTAAAACACTCTTTCAAGCTCTCTAGCTGCTCACTTGCCACAAATGGTTCATCACCTTGAACATTTACTACAACATCAAACTGCTCATCAAAAAGCTCTTCGCTCATTTTTAGAGCCTCAGCACATCGGTCGGTACCACTTTTATGGTCAGCAGAGGTCATAACTACCTCTCCACCAAAACCTTTTATACAATCATAGATGCGCATATCATCCGTAGCAACAACCACATAATTAAAAGATTGTAAAGAGCGACGATAGACCCTTTCAATCATAGTTTGACCAAAAATATCGACCAGTGGCTTACCTTCAAAACGTGTAGAGGCGTAGCGAGCAGGTATAATTGCTATAAATTTTTCTTTTGAATTTGACATAATTTTAAAATTATTTTTTTACAAAGATAATTTTTTTTATCTTTGTACTTTATTCTTATATCCTATAATTTAATAATTTTCTAAAATTAAGTAGGGTAAAATAATTATTGGTGTATTTTTAAAAGTGCTATTGGAGATGAGATTTTTTGTTATTGAATCGAAAATATAGTGGTTCTATATTGAGATTTAATAGTGAAAAATATCGCTCCAAGAGTGCTATTAAGAATATGGCAATAATTGTTTTACACTACTTAGGATAGCCAAGACATCAAAATCAATTTTCATAACACTCCTTTAATAAAACTTTACTTAGTACGGTTTTTGCTTTTACAAGGATATATGAAACTCTTCATATCAAAAAATCACACTTCAAATATAGATTATCACTAAATTATGCAAGACAAAGAGACATTAAACAAAAAAACAATCCTTGAGCTACGTGTTGTTGCTAAAGGAATGGGTATTAAACGTGCAGAGAGCTACAAAAAAGGTCAATTAATTGATGTAATAATTGATAGAGCTTCGCAAAATAATGATAATAGAGGAAGTGATGTAGATGGTAGTAGCCAATCAAAAACAGGCAACAAAACTACCACCAGAAAAACAGCAAAAAATCGAGATAACGATATAGCAAAAGCTGAAAAAAACGACTCTACACCTGTTAAACATCAATCGACAAGAGGTAGAAAAAAGAGAGAGAGCGTAGAAAATATGGATAGCTCGACCACTGCTGCTACAGAGACAACAGCAGAAGCTACGAATGAAACTACGAATGAAAATAGTCAAACTCCTAGCACCTCTACCACTGATGAGCCACAACAAAAAAACAGTGGCAATAATAGACGTGACACAAGAGATAAAGGAAGAGTTCAAAACAGAAGAGTAATAGATAAAAACCTTAAAGGTAAAGTTTTTAAACGCAGAGTCGTCGAACCCACAGAAGATTTTTCAACCAACGAAACAACAACTCCACAACAAGATAGTGCAGCACAAAATAGCGAAAGTATCGACAACAACACTCCGCTACAGGGCAAATACGAAAATAGTGTTGTTGAGAATAATATAGTTACAAATTCAGAAAATGAAAATAACTCTTCTGAAAATTCAAGCAACGAAAGCGTTAGCGAAGAGAATCAAAGCTCAAACCGCCCAGTTCGTAGAGGTAGAATCGCAAAAAACAGCTACGAACAGCGCAGCAACAACCCTCGCAACAATAGCTACAACAACCGAGATGACAACCGCAGTAGTGCCCCACAAGAGGACTATTTCAGTGTAATTCATGGTGAGGGTGTATTAGAGGTATTAGCCGATGGTTATGGTTTTTTACGTTCGTCGGACTACAACTACCTAAACTCTCCTGATGATGTATATGTTTCTCCATCGCAAATTCGCACTTATGGTTTGAAACAAGGCGATACAGTGTACGGTGAAATTCGACCTCCGAAAGATGGTGAAAAATATTTCCCACTTGTAAGAGTTGTTAAAATCAACGGATTAGAGCCTCATGAGCTTCGAGATAGAGTAATGTTTGAATATCTTACTCCGCTCTTTCCAGAGAGCAAATTCAATATTACAGACAATGGTCATAACGATGTGTCTACAAGGGTCGTAGATATGTTTTCACCAATTGGCAAAGGGCAGCGTGCGCTAATAGTAGCACAACCTAAAACAGGTAAAACAATGCTCCTAAAATCGATTGCAAACGCCATTGCCGACAACCACCCAGAGGCATATATGATAGTTCTTCTTATCGATGAACGCCCTGAGGAGGTAACAGATATGCAAAAAAGCGTAAAAGCTGAGGTTGTGGCATCTACTTTCGATGAACAGGCCTCACGCCACGTAAAAGTTGCAGAGATGATTCTCGAAAAGGCAAAAAGATTGGTGGAGTGTGGTCACGATGTAGTAATTTTACTCGACTCAATTACTCGTCTAGCTCGTGCTTACAACACTGTTCAACCTGCTTCAGGTAGGGTGCTTTCGGGCGGTGTAGATGCTAATGCACTTCACAAACCAAAACGTTTTTTTGGTGCAGCACGTAATACCGAAGAGCGTGGCTCGTTAACTATTATAGCAACAGCTCTTATCGACACTGGTTCGAAGATGGACGAGGTTATCTTCGAGGAGTTTAAAGGTACAGGTAATATGGAGCTTCAACTCGATAGAAAACTAGCAAACAAACGCATCTACCCAGCTGTAGATATTACCGCTTCGAGCACTCGTCGTGACGATTTATTGATGGATAGAGAGACGCTTCAAAAAATTTGGATTATTCGTCGCCATCTTACCGATATGAACTCCGTAGAGGCTATGGAGCTTATGAAAAAGGAGATGGAGTGTACTTTTAATAATCAGGAGCTTTTGGATAAGATGAACCGGTAGTTAATTATAAATTATAAATTATTAATAATTTAACTTATTTATTGACAACCATTTGTATATAAAGATATTATAATTATGTTTTCGAAATTTAAATTTTTTATGTTATTCAATCTACTGCTACTTGTGTTGGTAGGTTGTGGTGAGAAGGATAAACCAGCAGATGAGGAAGTTGAAACCGCTTCACGAAGTGTACTTGTATATATGGCTTCAAACAACTCTCTTTACAGTTATGCAGAGTTAAATATTGCAGAGTTGGTTGAAAATTACTCTAGTGATGATATGAATGGTGGCAATTTTATTGTTTATCATAGAGGTGTAGGAACAGAGCTTCCACGACTTCTAAAAATCGACAACAACGGTAGTGCTACAGTTGTAAAAACTTACGAATCGCACAATTCTGCTGAAAAAGAGACTCTTCAAACAGTTATTGCCGACTTTAAGTCGCTTTTCCCTGCCGATAGCTATGGTTGTGTGTTCTGGTCGCACGGTTCGGCATGGCTTCCAAAGACTTACTTTGGCTCTGCAAAATCGGTATCTTCATATAGCTCAATGCTCTATAATGACGAGCAAAGCACACAGGAGGGTTTGGATATTACAACCCACCCTCTATACCAATATATCCGTAACGTTGAGCCTACAGTATCCGTAGATACTAAAGCTTTTGGGCAAGATGGCACAGACTGGTTTAATTTAGAGGATTTAGCCGATGGCGTTGGTACCGATGCTTTCGATTTTATTATATTCGATGCCTGCTATATGGCATCTATCGAAGTGGCATACGAATTTAGAAATAAGGCTGACTATCTGCTTGCTGCACCTAGCGAGGTGTTAGGCGACGGATTAGATTACTCTACTTTAGCTAAAAATCTATTGTCGACAAGCTCTATTGAGTCGTTTTTAACTCAAACAGCTAAAGATTATAGCAATAAATATTCAGAGACTACAATTTCGGTTATCGACCTTAACTATATGGAGTCGACTTTTGCCTCAGAGTATAAAACTATAATGCGAACAGTTGCCGACAAGGTGGGTACTGCAACACCAAGCACCGTACAACGTTATGATAGATATAGCGATCATGTACTATTTGATTTGGTTGATTATATGTCCTACATTACCGACGATATTACCAAAGCAAAAGTGGAAAGTTTGGTAGATGAGCTAATATTATATAAATTTGCAACCGATAGCTTCCTATATATCCCTATAAAAAGCTTTAGCGGTATTTCGAGCTATATTCCATTTGAATATTACACTGAAGTTACCCCATTCTACAAAGAGACTAGATGGTGGATTGATATATTATATATGCCATAATGATTGAATTATCACAAATTCGCAAACCATTAGAGAAGCAGATGATAGAGTTTGACACGCTCTTCAAACAATCACTCTCTAATGATATAGATATAGTCGAAAGTCTTAGCAACTATGCTATGACAATGCAGGGCAAGCAGATGCGCCCGCTTTTTCTCTTTCTTAGTGCTGCACTACATGGCACTATTAACGAAAAATGCTACGATTCTGCAATTTTTATAGAGCTTATCCACACAGCATCATTAATCCACGACGACGTGGTAGATGAAGCATTTATGCGACGAGGAAAATGGTCGATAGGCACCTTAGAGCGAAGCAAATTAGCAGTGCTTTTTGGTGATTACGTGCTATCGAGAGGGTTGAAAATTGCTGTTAAAAGTCAGCTTTACGAAACTATCGAAATGATGTCGGATATTATCGAGCAGATGAGCGTAGGAGAGCTTCTACAGTCGTCACACGCCATTAAATTAGACACAACAACAGCTCAATACTACGATATAGTACGTCGAAAAACCGCTCTACTTCTTGCCTCATGCGGAGCTTCTGGAGCTATTGCAGCTGGAGGAAATAGAGAGGATAGAGATAGAATGTTTCTCTTTGGTGAGAAGCTAGGCGTAGCTTTTCAAATAAAAGACGATATTCTCGACTTTACAACATCATCAAAAACTGGTAAAATAGCTTGTAACGACCTAAAAGAGAGAAAACTTACACTACCAATTCTCTCTATTTTAGAGAAAAGTTCAGGCAAAGAGCGCAAGTTACTGCTTTCGCTTATTAGAAGCGCAAGAGAGTCGGAAAAATCGGCTGAAAAGATTAGAGAGGTTGTTATTAATGGCGGTGGAATCGAAAATGCTATAGAGCAGATGGATAAACTAAAGCAAGAGGCTTTGGAAATTCTCGAACACTATCCAGATAGCGAAATTAAAGAGTCGTTAAGACTATATACAGAATTTATTTTAAATAGAACTAAATAAGGGAACTTATAAAAATTAGAACTACCCTAAAGGAGAACTTCTAAAAATTAGAACTCCACATAATTTAAAAAAACATAATGATTACAATTGGATTTGCAGCAGATCACGCTGGTTATCAAACAAAAGAGAAAGTGGTAGGTTATATCCTATCTCTTGGTTATTCGGTTAAGGATTTCGGAACTTCATCAGATGCAAGTGTCGACTATCCCGACTATGCACACGCTTTAGGTGAGGCTATGGAAAGCGGTGAGTGCCAACTTGGTTTTGCATTTTGCGGAAGTGCTAACGGTGTTAGCATGGTATTAAACAAACATCAAAATGTGCGTGCTGCACTATGTTGGAACGAGGAGATTGCAGCACTAGCACGTCAACATAACGATGCAAATGTGTGCTCAATTCCTGCTCGCTTTGTCGACGACTGCACAGCTATTAATATTGTCGAAGCATTCTTAGAAGCATCATTCGAAGGTGGTCGCCATCAAGCAAGAGTCGATAAAATAGCTATTAAAAAATAGTTTATCATTAGTTGGAACAGTGCTAAACATTTAACTAAAGTGAATAAACCTTCTACTTAAAAAGGCGGGTATCTCACAATAAAATTGGCGTATTCACAAAACCCTTTTTGCTGATTTACATAGGTAAATCAGCAAAAAGGGTTTTGTGCTCATTCTCAATTTTTTTCCGCACGCAGCAGTAGAGACGTAGCCCTGCTACATCTGGGTTTGGATTTGGCTTGACAAATTCAATTTTATTTGCTTTGTGAATTTGATTTATTGTTGCTTGGTAAGCTCATTTTGCTTTGCAAAATTCGATTTTAGATGTAGCAGGGCTACGTATCTACTGCTGGGTGTGGTTACAGACGTTAGACCTAACGTCTCTACGGAGTTCGGTAAAAGCATTTTACATCTGTGAAAAACACTTTTTAGGATCATCATGATAGAATTTTAAACTATTTTTTCGCTGGATTTTCTAACGATAGAGCCGAAGCTATAAAATTAATATACAAATAGTCAGGTGTCTACAAAACTTATAAATTACCTCCATTTTGCACAAAAGTTCAAAAATGGAGGTAATCAAAAAACTATATTTAACACTTTTTAAGAAAAAGTGAACAAAAACACGCCTTCATCGCTCTTCGAGACTATGAGCGAAAAAAAGGTGAACCCTAAAAGGTTCACCTTTGATTTAAAAGGAGTTCTTATATTTTATAAAAAATTCCTATATATTTGCTGATTAAACAGCTAAATATTATTGATATTCATTCCAGCTCTTAATCATCACCTCTTTTTTAGACAAGCGACAGAAAGCAGTGATAAATGCACTAGCAAGACGAGCATTAGTTACTAGTGGAATATTGAAGTCAATAGCACTACGACGGATTGTATAGTCGTTGTTAAGCTCATCTTTCGATAGATTTTTAGGTATATTTACAATTAAATCTAGTCGTTTTTCACGGATATAGTCGAGTACAGTCTCGCCTGCATCAGTTTGGTCTGGCCAAGCAAGAGTTGTAGCTGTTACACCATGTTGAGCAAGGAACTCAGCTGTACCTTTAGTAGCGTAAAGCTCATAACCTTTAGCTTCAAGTAGACGAGCAGGAGCAAGAAGTTCTACTTTGCTACGAGCATCACCCGATGAAATCATTACACGTTTTTCTGGGATTGTATAACCTACAGAGAGCATAGATTTAAGAGTTGCCTCATAATAATCTTCACCGATACATCCAACCTCACCTGTAGAAGCCATTTCAACACCTAAAATAGGGTCAGCTTTTTGTAGACGAGAGAAAGAGAATTGCGACGCTTTAACACCAACGTAATCCAAATCGAAAGCCGATTTTTGAGGTTTATCAGTTGGTAGACCAAGCATCACACGAGTAGCTAGGTTGATAAAGTTGTATTTAAGAACTTTAGATACAAATGGGAAACTTCTCGAAGAGCGTAGGTTACACTCAATCACTTTAATATCGTTATCTTTTGCAAGGAACTGCATATTGAAAGGACCAGAGATATGAAGCGAAGCTGCTGTTTGACGAGCAATTTTCTTGATGCGACGAAGTGTCTCACCATAAAGCTTTTGCGCTGGGAATACCATTGTAGCATCACCCGAGTGAACACCTGCAAACTCTACGTGCTCAGAAATAGCGTAGATAAGAAGCTCACCATCACGAGCAACACCATCAAACTCAATCTCTTTTGCATTTTCAACAAACTCAGAAACCACAACTGGGTGTTCTTTCGATACGTTTGTAGCAAGTTTTAAGAAATGGTCAAGCTCCTCCTTATTTGATACCACATTCATAGCAGCACCCGAAAGCACATACGATGGACGGATAAGAAGTGGGAAACCTGTAGCATCAGCAAAACTGTGAATATCGTCCATTGAGCTTAGCTCTCTCCAACGTGGTTGGTCGATGCCTAGCTCGTCAAGCATAGAAGAGAATTTATGACGATCCTCTGCCATATCGATATCATCTGCCGATGTACCTAAGATATTAATACCCTCTTTGTGTAGACGCATTGCCAAGTTGTTTGGAATCTGTCCACCTACCGATACGATAACACCACGTGGAGCCTCTAAATCGGCAATATCTAATACTCTTTCAAGTGTTAACTCGTCGAAATAAAGACGGTCGCAAATATCGTAGTCAGTAGATACTGTTTCAGGGTTATAGTTGATAATAATCGAGCGAAGTTTGTTCTCTCGAATAGTATTTAGAGCATTTACCGAACACCAGTCAAACTCTACCGAGCTACCAATACGATAAGCACCCGAACCAAGTACGATAACCGATTGGTCGTCGTGTTGGAACTCAATATCGTGAGCCGAACCTGCGTAAGTTAGATAAAGATAGTTTGTAACAGCTGGATATTCAGCAGCAAGCGTATCGATTTGTTTTACAAAAGGCACAACACCCTTATCTTTACGAACTTTACGAACATGAAGTAGAAGCTCTGCGATATTTGGACTCTCCTCACCGTAGATAGTACGAGCAACTTGGAAGTCAGAAAACCCTCTAACTTTAGCTTCACGAATCTCCTCAGCAGGAACCTCTTCAACTGTATTGTATTTTGATAAATCCTTCTCAATATCGATGATATTTTGAAGTTTTTGAAGGAACCAACGGTCGATACGAGTAAGCTCGTGTATTCTCTCTACGCTCATGCCATGTTTGAATGCAGCAGCGATATGGAAGATACGTTTATCGGTAGGTTGTTTTAGTTCGTTTTCGATGTCGGCACCAGTAAGCTCTTTGTTAGCCACAAAACCGTGCATGCCTTGACCAATCATACGTAGACCTTTTTGGATTACCTCCTCAAAAGTACGACCGATAGCCATAACCTCACCTACAGATTTCATAGATGAACCTAACTCACGAGAAACACCTTTAAATTTGCCTAAGTCCCAACGTGGAATTTTACAAACTATATAGTCGAGTGCTGGCTCAAAACAAGCAGGCGTTGTTTGAGTAAGCGAATTTTTGATTTGGTGTAGACCATAACCTAAACTTAACTTAGCAGCAACAAATGCAAGCGGATAACCAGTAGCTTTAGAAGCCAAAGCAGACGAACGACTAAGACGAGCGTTAACCTCGATTACACGATAATCCTCAGAATATGGATCAAGCGCATACTGAACGTTACACTCACCAACGATACCTACGTGGCGAATAATTTTTATAGCGATTTGACGAAGTTTGTGATACTCTGAGTTTGTAAGAGTTTGCGATGGAGCAACTACGATACTCTCACCAGTGTGAATACCTAGTGGGTCGAAGTTTTCCATGTTACAAACTGTAATACAGTTGTCGAAACGGTCACGTACAACCTCATACTCAACCTCTTTCCAGCCTCTAAGCGACTTTTCAACAAGAATTTGAGGAGAATAGTTAAACGCTTTAGTTGCAAGAGTATCTAATTGCTCGTCGTTATCACAAAAACCTGAACCAAGACCACCAAGTGTGTAAGCAGCACGGATAATAACTGGATAACCTAGCTCATTTGCTACACGTTTAGCCTCAGCGATAGATGTTACAGCCTCACTTTTAATAGTTTTAACATCGATTTCGTCAAGTTTTTGAACGAATTTTTCACGGTCCTCAGTGTCAATGATAGATTGAACTGGAGTACCTAATACCTGTACGTTATATTTAGCTAAAATGCCTGCATTGTAAAGCTTTACACCGCAGTTAAGAGCTGTTTGACCACCAAAAGCAAGCAAAATACCATCTGGTTGCTCTTTAGCGATTACATCCTCTACAAATTCTGGCGTTACAGGTAGGAAATATACCTTATCGGCAATATTTTCAGAGGTTTGTACTGTTGCAATATTTGGATTAATAAGAACAGTGTATACACCCTCCTCTTTAAGTGCTTTTAATGCTTGCGAACCTGAATAGTCAAACTCACCAGCTTCACCGATTTTAAGTGCACCTGAACCTAATATCAATACTTTCTTTATATTTTCTTGCATAGCTTATACCAACTCTATAAATTTATCAAATAAAAACTCTGTGTCAACAGGACCACTAGTAGCTTCTGGGTGGAACTGCACCGAGAAGAAAGGTTTGCTCTTATGGCGAATACCCTCGTTTGTACCATCATTTAGGTTTGTGAAGAAAACCTCCCAATCCTCAGATAGGTGGCTTGGCTCTACTGCATAACCGTGGTTTTGAGATGTGATATACGCTTTATCAGTGCCAGCCATAAGTACAGGTTGGTTGTGAGAGCGGTGACCATATTTTAATTTGTAAGTTGAAGCACCTGCAGCGATAGAAAGAAGCTGATTACCTAGACAGATTCCGAAAATTGGCTTACCAACCTCCATAGCCTTTTTGATATTCTCTACAACTACACCACATTTTTGAGGGTCACCAGGACCATTCGATAGCATAACGCCATCATACTCAATTTGTGTAAAATCATAATCCCATGGCACACGAATAACCTCAACACCACGAGCTACAAGACAGCGAATAATGTTGAATTTACAACCGCAATCGACAAGTACAATTTTTTTGTCAGATTTGCCATAATGCTCAATCTCTTTAGTAGAAACCTCAGCAACGAAATTTACGTCGCCATATTCGATACGCTCCTCAATTTCAGGTGCATCGTGGTTTACTAGCTCGCCAGAAACTGAACCGTGTTCACGAAGGATTTTTGTGATTTCACGAGTATCTACGCCATAAATAGCTGGTATATTATACTCTTTAAGCCACTCATCAAGACTTTTAACTGCATTCCAGTGGCTATGTTCGAAAGAATAGTCTGAAATTACCAATCCTTTAATATGAATCTTGTCAGACTCAAAAAAACGAAGCAATCCTTCCTCTATTTCCATAGAAGGAACCCCGTAGTTTCCAACAAGTGGATAAGTAATTACTAAAATTTGTCCGCTGTAAGATGGATCGGTTAAAGACTCTGGATAGCCAGTCATTGCAGTGTTGAAAACTGTCTCTCCATAAACCGATTTGGTTGCGCCAAAGGCGTAACCTTGAAAACTCTGTCCGCTTTTAAGAGTTAGAGTTGATAAAGTTTTTTTCGACATTCGTTTTTTAGAATAAGGGGAGTTTTAAGAACATAATTTTATCATTTTTTTTACCTCGAAAATATAGTTTCAAAATAAGAAAATATTAAAATATAGTTTTTAAAAATTCCCAAAAGTGATTGTTCCCTAATTTCTAAAGCACAAAGATAGAAATAATTTATTACATTTGTACTATCATTCTCATTATTTTTTTAATATATATGGACAAGCAGAGTATAAAATTTGTAAAATCACTATCAGAAAGAAAGGCAAGAGCAGAGCATAACCTATTTGTAGTTGAGGGAGTTAAGTTAATCGAAGAGGTTGTAAAAAGCGGCTTAAAAATCGAGTCAATTTTTTTTACTGAAAAGTTTGATTTTTCACAAATTCCGCCATTTTCACCCCAAAAATCCGAAAAAATATCACCCTCTGAAATGGAGCGTATCTCCTCATTAAAAAGCGCACCATCTGCTTTAGCGGTGGTAAAAATTGGTGAGAATTACAGCGAAATTATCGACGAAAATAGCCTAATTTTAGCTCTCGATTCTGTTCAAGACCCCGGCAACTTAGGTACTATAATTCGTATATGCGATTGGTTCGGTATTCGCACGATTTTATGCTCGAAAGATACGGTCGATTTGTATAATCAGAAGGTTGTGCAGTCGACAATGGGGGCAATTTTTAGAGTCAAGGTTATCTATTGCGATTTAGTCGAAAAATTAGAAGAGGCTCAAAAGCGTCAAATTCCAATATTTGTTACGGATTTGGGCGGAGAGAATATATATACCAAAAAACTTCATAAAAACGGTATTATTGTGATGGGAAATGAGGGAAAAGGGGTGTCAGAAAGGGTAAAATATTTAGCTACTGACCGACTGCTTATACCCTCGTATCCAGCTGATAATATGTGTGAATCGTTAAATGTTGCGGTTGCTACTGCTATTATTTGTGCTGAATTTCGCAGGGGAGTTGATTAATTAATAATTCGTAATCTATAATTTATAATTTACAATTCATAATTTTTTTCTAAATCCCTATTAAAATAAATTTAAAAGTTGCATAATTTAACTATTTTAATTAGTTTTGTAAAAACTTATAACCTAAAAAACATGAAAAAATTACTATTTTTATTTGCATTTTCGGTGATGGCAATCGCTGCATCAGCTCAAAAATCAACAAAACTTTATAATGGTAAAAATCTCGATAATTGGGGTTTAGTAACTAAAAATAGCGAAGATATTGCTTCAAAAGAGTTTAAAGCAAACAAGGGAGTCATTGATATCTCAGGGAAATTCGGCTATATGTACACCTTAGAGCAATATTCTAACTACAAACTAACACTTGAGTGGCGTTGGGTAGGCGAAGGCTCAAATAGTGGAGTTTTTCTAAATTTACAGGGAGAAAAAAAGGTGTGGCCAGCATGTTTTGAAGTGCAGTTAAGTAGTGGAAGCGCAGGAGGTATTATCCACTCTGGCGGAACAACTTCCGATGAATTTTATAAAAACAACAAAAAACCATTCCTAAAAGGATACAAAGAGGGTCTGGAAAAAGAGCTTGGAAAATGGAATAAATTGGAGGTCGTATGTACTCCAAACCAGATACAAACTTACGTAAATGGTACAAAACAGTGCGAAATAAATAATCTATCACAGAAAAAGGGTAATATAGCACTACAAGGCGAAGGAAAAGCTATTCAATTTAGAAAAGTTGTGGTTACTCCATTAAAATAAGTCCCAAAATTAGAACTTCCCTATATATTTCCAAAAAATTCACAAAGAGGTAATTTTATTGCCTCTTTTTTTGTGGCTTTCAAAAAACTTTTTTTCAAAACAGAGCAATCATTAATTTATTAATTTAATGATACTCAGAATATTAATTATTTATTTTCCAAAAACAATTAATATTTTTGGAAAATAAATAATTTGATAAGTAGAAAAATTTTTCCTATCTTTGGCAAAGTTAATGCAAGAATATAAAATGTTATAAAAATAATTAATACGTTAATATTTTAACATATTGTAATAAATTACATATTTAGAGTTATCTTTGCATACAACTTTTAGGGTTAAGCGAACTTCTAAATTTTGGATTTTGAAAGATTTTAGAAGTACCCACAATAAACTAGACAATAATATCGCTTTAAATATGAAAAGGCATCCATATTTAATATGCCAAGTACCAACTAATTTTGATAAAGATGAAAATTAACAGTCAGCCGAAAGCATTTTTGAGTAACGAGGCACTATCGTTAATCAATCTGTATGAGTCGTTAGGAGAGAGAGCCGAAATCTTTCTTCCACGCCATATTTTTGACAACTTAACAAGTTTTGTCGCTCTTTGTATGGACGAACCTAACGACCCAGCACGTCAAACTGCTGAGATTAACCGCTATCTATTAAAATTCCGTGAGGATATCCCTGGTTATCAGCATGTTAATCTAATGCTTATTCCTCATAGCAATTCTAAAGCATTTGAGCTAAGTGCACGTCGTGGAAAGTTTGTAAAGAGAATCAATGCTCTTTTAGATACAGACAGCACTGATAATTCGCTTAAAAAGGTGCTTACAAATATCAAAGATTGTCATGATTTATCGGTTGGTACACCTCCAATTAACAGTCATCATATCGACTTTATGTCGCAAGTACAAGTTGGAGGATATGTTCGTGACCTTCGTAAATATCGTGATGTAATTGGTGTTACTGGCGATATTAATGAGGC
>JAWXTR010000010.1:0-42966 GCA_044433365.1 Rikenellaceae bacterium | reverse complement strand
CCACTATATTTTCGATTCAATAACAAAAAATCTCATCTCCAATAGCACTTTTAAAAATACACCAATAATTATTTTACCCTACTTAAATAAAAAATTCGCAAAATTTAATTGCGAATTTTTTATTTTTAAAAGGGAGTTTTAAAATAAGGGGAGTTCCCATAATACAATCAAATGTCAATAGTAAAATATAAAGCAGAAATTTCGTCAACCGAAGATGGCTCACCAACACTACTTCATCCAATTTTAGGTGACAACTACCACTCTTTTTCAGGTGCATTAGATGAGAGTAGGCATGTGTATATCAACGCTGGATTAAATGCGACAGTGGATAGATTAGAGACCGATGATATGAGCCTTAGAATCTTCGAAATGGGTTTTGGGAGCGGTCTTAATGCGCTTCTAACTATCGAATATGCCTTAAAATATAACTTAAAAATAGAGTATTTCTCGATAGAGCTATATCCGCTAGAGATAGAAAATGTAAAAGCGATGAATCTGGATAAATTTGTCGATAAAGAGAGCTACGACCTATTTTTAAAGCTATTAGAGGGTGATTGGGATAGTGAAATAACTCTTAATGACAACATTAAGGCTACAAAGATTTATGGCGATATTACAAAAGCCGAGCTACCCCAAAATATAGACCTAGTCTATTACGATGCTTTTGCCTACGACACTCAACCACAACTTTGGAGCAGTGAGCTATTCAAAAAAATAGCAAAAAACATGATTACAGACTCTTCTCTTACCACCTACAGTGCAAAAGGAGCAGTAAAAGAGGCTCTTCGCTCGGCAGGTTTCACCGTAAAACGCTTAAAAGGCGCAGGGGGCAAACATCACATGGTTTTGGCAGTTTTAGAGGTTAGGGATTAGAGGTTAGGGATTAGAGGTTAGAGGTTAGAGGTTAGGGCTATGACCATATAAATTTTTTAAACAAAATCAAAAATTTCGCTCTTAAAATTCAATAGGTTAATTGTAAAAAGCTTTCCAGAGAGTGTTGAGCCAATTCCTGTAATTAGCTTTACAACCTCCGATGCTTCAATCGAGCCTAAAACCCCAACGATAGGCGAAAGGACACCGACAGCAGTGGCAATTTTTTCGTCGTCACCATAAAGTGAGCGGTAGTTTATTCCATTTTCGTAAAGAAAGGTGGTAGCAACACCCCTCATACTCTCTACTGAGGCGTGTACAAGCGGTTTTTGTAGCTTTTCACAGCTGCTATCCATCGCAAAACGGGCTTTGTAGTTGTCGGTACAATCTACCACTATATCAAATTTTTCGACTAGAGACAAACCGTTTGACTGCTCAAATTTTTCGTTATATAGCTCAACTTTTACCAGTGGATTTAGCTCCTCGACTCTTCGTCTAGCTGCTATGGCTTTACTATGACCAATATCGTCGGTTTTAAAGAGTATTTGGCGGTTAAGGTTCGACTCTGACACCACGTCAAACTCCACAATTCCGATTACTCCAACCCCAGCAGCTGCTAGGTGTTGAATCACATAACTACCTAATCCTCCTGCACCTACAATTAGCACTTTTGCGCTCTCTAATAGCAATTGCGACTCCTTAGTAAAGCCTTCACAAAGAAGATTTCGCTCATATCTTTTATTTTCCATCGGTAAAATATTCAAGGAATTTCTAAAAATTGGATTTTAACGCTTTTTCATTTTGAGGCTTCATCTTTGAATTTTACAAAATGCTTACGAAGGCACTGCTACGCTCACATTTTGCAAAAATCAAATCTAAAACCTCAAAATAAAAAATCGAATAAAACCAATTATTAGAACTCCACTTCAAGGGAACTTCTAAAATCTCACAAAATCCAGAATTTAGAACTCCCTATTAAGAAGAGATTAATAACCAGTAATGTTTTAATGTTCTGTTTTTTTTATTATTTTTGTGCCATATTAGCTACGTTATTGCAAATGTAGTCTATTTTTTGCGATTTTAAAAATTTGAGCAGATATTATCTTTAATCGTTATTTTTTTGTTAAAATAATCCTGCTTTTGGGGAAATTCTGGATTTACAACCTTTTAGAACTTCCCGTATGATAATACTAAATGGAATATTACATAATAGAGCTTCCAAATGGAATAAAAGGGGTGTTAAAGCGGATAAAATCACCAGTTGTATACTCTGCAATCACAATTGGCACAGGAAGTTGTGATGAATTTGAAAACGAACATGGTGCAGCCCATTTCTTAGAACATCTTTTCTTTAAAGGCACTAAAAAAAGAAAACAGTACCACATAAACTCGCTTCTTGATAATGTTGGAGGTGAGCTAAACGCCTATACCACAAAAGAAGAGACCGTAATACATTCGTCTGTATTAAAAAGCGATTTTCGCAAAGCTGTCGACCTTATGAGCGATGTAACTTTCAACTCTCTGCTGCTTCAAAAAGAGATTGATAGAGAGCGTGAGGTGATTTTTGACGAGATAAATTCCTATAAAGACTCTCCTTCAGAGCAGATTTTTGATAGTTTTGAAGATATTGTGTTTGAGGGTAGTTCGCTAGGACATCCAATCTTAGGTTCAAAAAAGACTCTTAAAAAAATAGATTCACAAACTCTTCATAATTTTATCGAGCGCACCTACAACAGCGATAAGATTGTATTTTCGGTAATTGGCAATATCACACCCGAAAAGTTTACACTTATAACCAACGAATTTTTTGGTGGTGTAGCTTGCAATCCTCGAAAGTGGAGCAGAGAGCCGCTTTTGCCCTATAAAGTTCAGAATTTTGAGCTGGCACGCCATACCCATCAATGCCATATTTTAATGGGTACACGTGCCTATAATCATCATAGTGGCGAAAGAGCTACGCTTTCTCTTCTCGTTAATCTTCTAGGTGGACAAAGCCCCTCATCTATCCTAAATCAGCAGCTTAGAGAGAAAAACGGACTTACCTACAATATCGAATCAAGCTACTCCTCTTTTGAAAAATCGGGACTATTTACAATCTACCTAAGTTGTGATAACGAAAAGCGTGAACGTTCGATAGAGTTGGTTCATAAAGAGATAAATAAGTTAAGAGATAGCCGTTTGTCTGATTTTGCACTTTCAAAATACAAAAAACAGCTTATAGGTCAAATAGCTATTGCAAGCGATAGTTTCGAAAGTTTGATGCTCTCTTCTGCTCGCTCATTGCTAGTTTATGGCGAGATAGATAGTTTCAACGACATAAAAACACGCATTAACTCAATCAGTAGCCAAGATATTCAACGTGTAGCTAATGAGATAATGGACATTAACAATTTTTCAACTCTAATATATAAATAGTGATGATAGGTGACGAAAAAGAGATTTTAAAGTATGTTGCACAACACTCTACAGCTCAAGATGATGTACTAACCCGCCTAGAGCGAAAAACCAACCTATATAGTACACAGCCCAGAATGTTGTCGGGACAAATTCAAGGTAAATTTCTTCAATTTATTGTAGATATGCTTTCACCTATGAGTGTAGCAGAGATTGGAACATTTACAGGCTATTCGGCTATATGTATTGCACGAGCTTTAAAAGATGGAGCACATCTACACACTATCGATATAAACGACGAGCTTCGATATATTGCCGAGGGTGCAATAGAAGATGCAGGAGTATCTGAAAAGGTGACACTTCACACAGGTAGTGCAATAGATGTTCTTCCAACATTAAATATTGTTTTCGATTTAATTTTTGTAGATGGAGATAAGCGTGAATATCCCGAATATTTTACGATGATAATGGATGGGGGATATGTTAAAAAGGGTTCTTATATTCTTGCAGATAATACACTTTGGGATGGAAAGGTTGTAGATTTATCACCCAAAAATCTTAAAGATAGTTACACTCAAGGAATTTTAAAATTTAATAAAATGGTAGCCGAAGATTCACGTGTTGAGGTTATTATGATGCCTTTTAGAGATGGTATGAGCATAATTCGAGTAAAATAGTTGATTATTGTTGCATGAAAATGCACAAAAATTGCAACTTGTTTTAGGCGTGTATATAAATTGGCGTATTCGCAAAATCCCTTTTGCGGATACGTCTCACATTTTTCTTTGAAAATTGTGCGCTCAGTGGTCTCGAAGAGCCACTGAAGGCATGTTTTTGTTCACTTTTTTTTAAAAAGTGTTAAATATAGTTTTTTTATTACCTCCATTTTTGCACAAAAGTGCAAAAATGGAGGTGATTTAGAGGTTTTTATAGACGCATAACTATTTGTAAATTAAATTGATAGTAGTTTTGCGAATGATCCTGAATTGTGTTTTTGTTTCCAAAAAAACTCTAAAGGTTAAAAAGTTTGAAAGAAATATAAGATTTTAATGGATAGAATATTAGTTGTAGATGATGAAAGAGGCATTCGAAATGTGCTAAAAGATATATTGGAGGTAGAAGGGTATAGTGTTGATAGTGCCGATAGTGCTATAAATGCGCTAAAAATGATAGACAAACGTAGATATAACCTAATTATTAGCGATATAACTATGGAGGGAATGAGCGGTATCGAACTCTACGACAAAATTCGAGAGACCAACCCCGAAATTCCCTTTGTTGTAATTTCAGGGTTTGCAAGAGTACCTATCGCTGTCGAACTTATAAAAAAAGGGGCTTTTGATGTAATCGAAAAACCTCTTGAAATATCCAAAATACTGGCAACCGTAAAATCGGCTATATCTACAACTAAAGAACTTCCCAAAAAACGAACAGTTAAACCAAAACTAAAAATCGTAGATAATAACGATATTTTTAGAGATATAATTGGTGAGTCGGAGTCTATGCTAAAGGTTAAAGATTTAATCTTAAAAGCGGCACAATCCGATTCTCGTGTTCTGATTCTTGGCGAAAATGGTACTGGTAAAGAGTTGGTTGCAAAGTGTGTTCACAACTCAAGTAATCGGTGTGGTGAGGCGTTAATAGAGGTTAATTGTGCAGCTATACCCTCAGAACTTATCGAAAGCGAAATGTTTGGGCACGAAAGAGGCTCGTTTACAGGTGCTGTTCGTCAAAAGAAAGGCAAATTTGAGCTTGCCGATAAAGGTACTCTATTTTTGGATGAAATTGGCGATATGAGCCTTTCGGCGCAGGCTAAGGTGCTGCGTGCATTGCAAGAGAACAAGATTACTCCCGTTGGTGGCGACAAAGATATTAGTGTCGATGTGCGAATAGTTGCAGCAACTAATAAAAATCTGAAAGAGGAGGTTAAAAATGGAAATTTCCGTGAAGATTTATACCATCGCCTAAGTGTAATCTGTATCAATGTTCCCCCTCTAAGGGAGCGTAAAGGCGATGTTAGGCTGCTTACCGATTTTTTTATTAATACCTATTTAAATTCACATCAAGGCGTTGAAGCCGAAATCGCAGAAGAGGCAATCGAACTTCTCGACAAACGTAATTGGCATGGAAATATTAGAGAGCTAGCAAATGTTGTAGAGAGATTAATTGTGATGAAAACCCAAAGGGTTATTGATACCGATTTAGTGCGTGAGCATGTGGATTTGAATGATTAAGGGGAGTTTATAAAATTTGTTGTTATGAATTGCAATTTGTGGCTTGGCAATTATGAATTACAATTTGTGGCTCGGCAGTAGAGACGTAGCCCTGCTACGTCTGGGTTTGGATTTGACGCAGCAAATTCAATTTTTATCTGCTTGGTTGGCTCATTTTGCTTTGCAAAATTCGATTTTTAGACGTAGCCCTGCTACGTCTGGGTTTGGATTTGACGCAGCAAATTCAATTTTTATCTGCTTGGTTGGCTCATTTTGCTTTGCAAAATTCGATTCTTAGACGTAGCAGGGCTACGTCTCTACTGCTGGGAGTTGATTGAATTGCAAAGCATTGAAAAGCAGTCTGTTAGAATCGATATTGGGGTCGTTTTGGTAAAATTGACAATTTAGCACCGAAGTTTTATTTTTGTCAATCAAACCATAAAGCTGATAAACATAACGATCGTTGTAGCTTAAGAAAATAATGTTGTGAGAGGCCGAAAAACCAAGTCGATGAACATAAGGAACATGATCTACCGCCATTAAAAACGAAGATATATACACCACACCACACATACGAGCAGCAATCGAGCTATAAGCAGCAAATTTTGTGGTACACCCCAAAACAGCATTCGCCCCAATCTTCGCAAACAACCTTTTTAAAGTAAAAATATACCGCACCATCGAAAAAAATGTAGGATTTTCGTAGTCGAATGGTTGCACAACCACCTTTACCCCCAAATCCTCAAGCTCTCGAATATCTTCACCCGATGCAACCACCACAGTAATATCAAAATCCTCACCCTTTATCTGCTCCAAAAGCTGCGCAATCAAACAGCAGACAAAATCAGAATCTGGCGCAACAATCACAAATTTTTTTCTACTTTTCATATACAAAAAATTTTATAAGATAGCTTATAGGGTATAACTCCAACAATAATTAATCCTAAACTGATAAGTAATTGATAATTTTATCGTATGGGAACTTCTAAAATATCTCAAAATACAGAATTTAGAACTCCCCTTATTTTCAACCGCACAGAAATTTGCTATTATAAAGATATATCAATATTATTTAGAATACCAACTTTCCAATCAACACTCGGAAGAGAGGATATATTTTTTATAAGATTGCCGCTTTTATCATAAAATTGCAGTGAAGTTATATCGCTAAAATTTTGAGGAATAACTGTATATTGACAAGTTTTTTCGCCGCAAAGATAACCATTAGGTAGAGTTGTTTCGATATTTAAAGTTATATCACCTTTATATGATTGACTGTTTTTATCCCAACTCCACTCTTCTGTCCTAAGATTATATGTTGCCTCTACTACAGCATCTTTTAAAACCACTTTAGATACTTGTTGACTGCTATCTTTGATTCTAAATGATAAATAAGTCATCATAAGTTTATTCGTTATTATAGCAGAGGTAATTTTATCATTTACATAATATCTTTTATATGTATCAGATGCAAGTATATTATAATCTATATCACTATTTTTAAGAGTGAGTTTTATTTCAGGCTCTTTATTCTCACTAGTTGTTAAAATTTCCATTTCTAAATCATCACTATTCAAATCTGTAATAGCAGGCAAAATTGTAAATGCTATATATTCTGTATTGTCTATAAATGGAGTATCACCAGAACTATTCTCACTACCATCATATAATTCGTTAAATTCCCAACTATAATGTCCTATATAATTTTTATTATCTAAATCAGTATCAAGATTATCGCCCTCAGTATCATTAGAAGAATATAAGAGGGCTGTGGCATTATAAGTATAATAGTTACGCAATTCTATCTGATCCAAATAAATTTCATAGGTATATTGTTTTCCTGCTACCCAGCTATCACTAGAGGTAAATAAAAATTCTTTTTCCTCAGTATCTCCTGTATAATGAATTAAACCTACAGTCATTATTACACCATCTAAATTTTGAGGAATCATCATAAGATAACCATCTTCGGTAATAATCGAGGGTGAAGTTTCGGAGCTTGTTATATTATTTGAAATATCAAGCATATTAGGCTCAAGAACTATATCTGAAGGAGATTCTAAACTCCAAGATAATTGTTCATCACCGTTTTTTGTCGGGCTATAGGTCAAAGTACCATCTGTTACAACATTTTTAAATTTAACATACTCAACACCACTATAATTAAAATTACTATAGCTAAATCCAATTGCAGCCAAAGCATGCTTATGCTCCAATGTAACCGCACCATCCGCTTTTGAAGCATCTGCGTTGTAGGCAACCATTAAATCTGGTTGATTTGTACAGTCGGTTGGAGCACTATATTTTAGTGTAAATTCTGTGCTTGTTGCTGATACTTCACTAATCCCTTGATTGTTATTAACAGATCCATAAGGTTCGCCATATTCATAGCGAGCTTCATCGTATGGAGAATATGTAAAAAATGTAATTTTTTTCTCACTATCACTAGGCCAATAGACAACAGGATTTAGAAGAGACCAACCATCACTTCCTTTTGTTGCCTCTCGATTATTAATATAAGTTTCATCATCAATAAAGGCTAAAACACCTAAAGATGGAACATCATCACCATCTGTTATTGGAGTACCCTTTGTTTGCTCTACTGATGAAACAAAAGTAATAACTGAATCATCTAGCTGAATATTTTTATTAAAATCATCTTTTTCTGCACATGCTACAACCACAAGTTGTAACATAAATGAATATATAATCTTTTTTATCATAGTTATTGTCGTAATTAATTATTTAACACTATATTATCATTATCCTCATCCCATTTTGTGCTAGATACCGATAAAGTTAACTTATCATCGTCATCTAAAATTAAATTTCCATCCTTATCATAACCCAAATAGATTGAATCCTTATCAAAATCAATACTAATTCTATAACACGACGATTCACCTTTTTTCCACTCACCATAATTTTCAAAATATATTGGTAAATAGGCAGTTACAAAATCAAAATCAGAATAATAAGTGCTATTATCTAACTTATCTATATTAGAGTATTTAGTGTTATCATACTCACTTTCACCTTTGTAAGATCCAACTATAAAATGTCCGAATTGTTCAATTGCTAAATCTATTTTAAGGGCTGTTCCCAATTTTGTTAGTTTTCCTGAAGAATCAAATGTAGATGGTGTTAATTCTTGAGGTAAAAGAAAGAACTTAGACGCATTAAATGCTTCTACTCCACTATATTCGCTGGATGCCTGATATATATTAATCACATCATTATAATAAAAACGATATTCTTCCAACTCACTATTATCATCGACAATAAATTCTTTTTTTACCAAATCTAAACCCTTATGCGAACCTTTTACATTAACAAACCCTAGAGTACCTACATTATAGAATAGGGTTATTCTATCATCATTTTCATCGTCATAATAATTACCATTAGGTTTTTCAGCATTATAATCATCAGCGAGATAACCATTATTGCAATGAAAATAAATTTCAAAGCCTATTTTAGATAGAACATGTTCAAAATTTAATTCAACTGGTTGATTGTCAGCTCTTGCTTCTTTAATGTTTTTACTTGCCGTAGCTACCACTATATCGCTTTGCCAATTTGCATTCGGATAAATATCAGGAAAATCGACTACAGTTTTATTATCTGTTTCATCTATTAATGAAGTAGAATAATAATATGGATAATAGGCATAAAAATAGAGAGATTTATTAATATCTGTAGGCCAATAAAAATTATCATACGACATCCAATTTCCATTATTCTTATACCAATATATATTAGGCATATACTGATTGGTTAAATCATCTTTAGTAGATGTTGCAATAACTCCAAAATTTGTAATATTAGAACTTGTCAGCCCCTCGTTTTTAGTATTAGTTGTGACGTAAGTAGAAAAATTTATAGTATTAGAATTGTTAATATTTATATCAGTAACCTCATTTTTTGAACATGCCGACATAATTGCTGTCAAAATAATTGCAAATAGTATTCTCTTTTTCATTTTTATATTATTTTAGAAGTTTCTTTAGGGGAGTTCTAATAATTGGTTTTATTCGATTTTTTATTTTGAGGTTTTAGATTTGGATTTTACAAAATGTGGGCGTAGTGGTGCCTACGGCGCACTTTGTAAAATTCAAAGATGAAGCCTCAAAATGAAAAAGCGTTAAAAGCCAATTTTTAGAAGTTCCCTTTATCTTTTTTGTGACCATAGGGGCGATCAAACCCCTATGGTCTTTACCTATTAGTTAAAATATCTATAATTATTCAGCTGCATCTGGATCATTATTTAGATTAGGAGTAACAGTAGTTTCTTCATTAGGCCAAGCAGTAACTGTAACAGTGAAACTGATAGTACTTCCATCAAGAATTGGGTCTTTATCTTCATCTTTACCACCATCACCCAAATCTTCTGCATCAAATGTTAAAGTATAAAGATATGAGCTTCCTGCTTTCCATTCACTAACATTTGTTGTTGGTAATGCGAAATAAGCAGTTACATAGTCAGTAGCTCCATCACCTACAATATACTCACCATTTAACATTAAGTTGTATTTTAGTTTTACAGCTGCACCGCATTGATCTATACCGTTTTCGTTACTGCCTGTAGTCCAATCAGTTAATGTTTGAGGAAGAAGCATAAAAGCGTTTGCTGAAGTTCCATTTAATTCAATTGTTGCAACTTCTGTTTGTGCTGTAGTACGTGAAGCAGAAAGAGCAGTTTGTGTTGCAGCGTAAGTATAAGACGAACCAGTAGTTGCTGTGCTATTTACTAAAGCAGGAGTTGATTCATTAATATCTAAACCATCATGTACACCATCAACACCTACTAATTCAAAAGAAGAGGCACTAAAATTAATACTTGCTTTTTCTGTTGATTTAACTACGATTTGAAAATCAACTTTTGAAAGCATGTGGTCAAAAGTTAGTCCTACAGCTGAATTAGCTGCCTTGTTAGATGTAACTGGTTTAGCTGCTAAAATATCAACTTGTGCATCAGCAGTAGTTGCAATAGCTAAACCATTATCTGTAACAACTCCTGCATCAGTAATAGTAGCAGCTGAACAGTAAGGAGA
The DNA here is from genome assembly GCA_044433365.1 of Rikenellaceae bacterium. Taxonomy (GTDB): domain Bacteria; phylum Bacteroidota; class Bacteroidia; order Bacteroidales; family Rikenellaceae; genus CAMQVM01. The sequence goes on along the minus strand of JAWXTR010000010.1, from coordinate 32,435 downwards.
GTAAGCATAGAAACTTACATCTCCAGAAGTTGGCCAATAGTAAACGCCTGTAGTTTTCCAATCGTCAGATGTAGTAGCTCTCGACAATTCAACATTTGGCATAAATGGATCAGTAAAAGCTGTTTTGTTAAGACTTAAAGCATAAACACCTGCATCAAGAATATTTGCAGTAGTAGTTTCTCCAGCCTTAGTAGTAGTACCCACATAAGAAGTAAAGTTAATAACATTAGGGTCTTGAGAGTTTACATTCTCAACCTCGTTTTTTGAGCATGATGCCATAGCTGCTACGACACATGCAAACAGTAATGTTCTTTTCATTGTGTTTGAATTTAAATTGTTAAAATATGTTAGTTATTTGTTGTTTATTCAATTTTACGACCAAAAAATCCTCAATTAATTAATAGGAATAATAACAGGATCCTCCCAATCGTCGACCGAAACATCGAAACCGCCTCCACCACCAACGGAGATATCGGGTAGTTCGATTTTGTCGGTGATAATTATATCGAAGTGGTTATATTCATCAATTTCGGCACTGTTTACCTGCTCCGATACATCAAAACTAAATGGTGAATCGGGAGGAGTGGGGTATATCAAGCTATCTTCATATTCATCCACTAGTGTAAATAGAGTTTCGATGCTGTAAGCTGCATTTTGGTCAGGATATTTAGCAATAATATTGAACGTAGCCGATAAATCGCCATTTCTTCCGCTTTCGTCGGTAACAGTTTTGGTTGTAAAGTCGAAAATATGGGATGTTGACTCCTCATTATATCGTTTTTCTGCCAAAAATAGAGAGTTTGAAACCCCCTTTAAGGTGCCTTGTGCTGCTGCGATACTATGAATATTTTCGATACTCTCGGTGACTGTCACGCTGTGGGTAAGTCGCTCTGGTACAACGTCAATAAGCTGTAAAAGCTCCTCTTTAAGACCATCGAAATCGTCGGCGGTAACTTTTGTCGACTCACTGCTGGTCGATTTATATTTTGTACGACTTCTAAACTCCTCTACTTTTTCGTACTCTCCAACTAAATCGGCTGTAATCACCAATTTTTTATCGTTATCGAAACTCCAAGCAGCTAGTAGGTCGGGGTCTAAACCTCTACTCTCTTCGTCGTCCTCTGCTTTGCTAAAGAGCGATTGACGAGAGTCGTTAGCAACATAATATTCAAAGGTTTTGAAGCTGTCGGTACCCCTAAATCCAACATTTGAGCTATAGTCGCCCACTGTTTTGTTGAATACCAACACATCATATTCGCCAACTGGCACCTCTATATAGTCGTGAAGAGCGTAGCTAAGTTTGTACTCTAATGGGTCGCCTTGATAGGTGCTATTTTCGGTTGGAAATAGCCATACCGAAGCACTGTAAAGATCGCCATCGGGGTCGTTTGCAATATCCATATATGCTTTGGTCTCCCAATCGATAAGAACTGGTAGCATTGCACGAGTGTAGTAGATATCTTCAAGATCTTGACGATGGCAAGAGGTTGAGACTAAGGTAAATAGCACTGCAAAAGCTATAATTATTCTATTTTTCATCTTACACCTCCTCTCTTTGCATTTTTATTAAACATCCATACCAGAGATACTTTAGCTTTAGTTGGTCCTACCCAAGTGTAACTACCCGATTTTTGTCGAATTGGATGCCACATATCGTCTACTCCAAAAAATGCTTCATACTCTCTGTAATCGGTCTTTAAGTAGCCAACGCCTAATGAATATTCCATTCGTAGATTGCCATCTTTATTGATTGTGTGGGCATATCCTCCACTGATACCTGCTGCTATGAAAAATTCGCCTTGATAACCCTCTCTACTTCTCTCAAAGTCGTAGGTTCCACCACCTGCATACAATCCTGCAAACCATCCTGTCATAACTGGGCGGGCGGTGCGGTCACCAAACCAATATTTTCCCTCCAGATTACCGTGAAGTAGCTGAGTACGATTGCGTTTGCTGCTCGCTGTGCCATCGTCGCTAATCCACCATGGGAAAACCCATTCGCCCGCTACTGAAAATCTCTGTTTTATTGGAACCTCTAATTCTATATTTAGAATAGATAGAGCATCAAAAAGAAGATTGGTTTTTACTGCAAGTAGCGGTTGTGGCTCATTGCTTACAATATATTGTTTTTCTGGTTTTACCTTTTCAACTTTTGGCTCTTTTATCTTTTCTGGTTTTGGCTCTTTAATCGGCTCTATTACAGTAGATTTAGTTACAGTAGGTTGTGGGGTAGGTATTCCGCCCATCAAAAACTCTTCGCTAAGATTTTGACCATCTTTTGAGTACCAAACTGTCGTAACTGTTTTTTCGAGCTGAGGGAAAATATTTCGCTCCATATATTTATATGGTACTCCTCTTTGTAGAGATTTTAATTGAGTAGTGCGAATTAAATCTTTTGGAAACCAACAATCACCAGGGTTTTCACGACACCATTTTTTGTCGCCCTCATCGCTTACGATAGCTAAAACCTCATCTCGATATGGCATATCGCTACTTTCGACTAAGCCTCTAAGCTCTTGCCAATCAATCTCTTTAAGGTCGGTGTAGATTAACGACTTATCTATAGAGTGTTGCTCTATTAAATAGCGTTTTATCTCATCTCTCTGCTCTTTTAGCTTCTCTTTTAGTGTGGTATTTCCCTCGATTATAGGGGAGGTAAAGCTATTAATTTCGATTAGTTTGATAGTGGTGCGACTATCGGCTTGCAATTTCTTGACAAATGCAGATATTTCGCCTAGATTATCGCTACTTTGCCCGTAATCGAGATTAATAGCACACTCGGAGTATCGAAAACTATGTTCCGACTCTCGCAGCTCACTCTTTGCCTTAACTGTAGTGTGTAGGCTAAGCAGCAGCAGTGTTAGTATGCTTAATTGTCTCTTCATATATGTATATTTTTTTCTTACAAACAGCTTATGAGAACTTCTAAAATCTGACTTTCGGAGCTTTTCCGTTTTAAGGCCTCACCTTTGGATTTTGCAAATATGGGCAGTAGGAGCCACTACAGCCCATATTTGCAAAATCCAAATCTAAAGCCTTAAAACAAAAAATCTCTCAAAATCCAGAATTTAGAACTCCCCTTCTATGATTTTGCGGATTGTCACCAGAATTGGGAGGGCAAGGCGTAAAATTTCAATTAAAATAATTGCTATTTTCAACAAAATTACTCTTGTATTATAGCGTTTTCTCTTAGTAAGAGAAATCTAAATGTAAAAAAACGCCTTTGAGGGTGTTGTAACGCAGTTTTTTTGGGTTTTTTAAAAAAACAATCCTCGAACTTAATGCAAGAAAAATAAAAAATACTGTTATAAAAATTTGTTAATTAACTAAAAGTAAGTATATTTGTACAAAAGAGTACTTCTCTTACTAAGAGATTAGCTTTTTTTAAATTTTTTTTAATTTCTAATAGGCTTAATACAAAATCTTTAGAAGTTTCCTTTAGCTCTCCCACACAAATTCAGAGAAAATAATTCTCTTATTTTTCATAAATTTTATATTCTCACTTTTTTTGTCTACTTTTGTAGATGGAGGAGAATTATGTCAAATTTTCCAAAACATTGAGGGGAGTTCTAATAATTGGTTTTAACGATTTTTAGAAGTTCCCTTATAAAAATGGTATAGGTATATGTTAAAATTTATAACTAAAGAGAAAGCATTTTCAAGAGAGTGGTTTCTATCTTGGGTGGGTATAATAGTTGGCTCTTTTCTCGTTGCTGCATCATTTGCCCTATTTATTAGCCCTTACAAAATTGTTCCTGGTGGTGTTTATGGTACAGGTATCATCTTAAACCACTTTTTCCCCGATATCAAGGTTGGTACGTTTGGTTTATGTCTGGATGTTCCGTTGCTTCTTATATCATTGCGTATTTTTGGAGCTACATTTGGTGCAAAAACAGTCGTTTCGGCACTTATAACCCCTATTTTTATGAATATTATAGCCACCTATGCAGGTGAAGCTCCTGCCGAAATTTTCGGTGGAAATATGGATCTCTCTGACGATGTACTTGTGGCGGCACTCTTTGGAGGTGCAATACTTGGAGCAGGATTGGGGATAATCTTCAAAAATAAGGCTACAAGTGGTGGTACCGATATTATTGCTATGATAATCACAAAATTTGCGCATCTACAGCTAGGTAAAAGTATAATAATTGTAGAATCTATGGTGATTATTGCAGGTATTATTGCTTTTGGCGATTGGAAATTGCCTCTATATGCAATGGTTACGCTATTTGTATCAATAAAAATGATAGACTCTATTATTGAGGGTCCATCAAACGACAAGCTCCTATTTATAGTCTCCGAAAAACATGAAGAGATACGTGAGTATATTATAAAAGATATGGATAGGGGCGGAACATACATTAAATCTAATGGAATGTTTACAGGAGCTGAAAAAAATATGATTTTTTTGGTTGTTCCTCGTCGTGAGTTGGCACTTGTCGAATCGTATATAAAATCGGTTGACAAAAATGTATTTATGGTGATAATCAATGCACATGAAACTTTAGGCGATGGTTTCCGCTCTATTGCAAATAAATAATCTAATTTCGAATTATGAATAACAAACTATTATCGTTCCTAGCATTTATAGTCACAACCTTTATATTGACTTTAATGCTCCCATCTACCGATATTTTTAAGGCAAAATATCGAATTGGTGAGCGATGGAGTAAACCCGATATTGTTGCTGCCTACGATTTTCCAATTTTAAAGAGTGAAAATGAATACAATGAAGATATTGAGGCTGCTATGACACGCTTTATCCCTATCTATTCGTTTGATAAGAGAGTCGAAAACAACATTGAGCAGCAGCTTAATGAGGGGCTGAAAATTATCTTAAATAATCAGATAAACGACTCTCTTCGCAACTATTTACGTCAGGGAATAGTCGATAGAGTAAAGGATATTTACAGAATTGGTATAATCGACAAGAGTACCATAACAATTGATAGCACCAATACAACAGGGCAGGTTATACGTATTGTAAAGGATGGCGAGTTAATGAGTTACTCCTTAAATAAACTTCTTGATTTAGAGCAAGCAAAGGGTGTAATCAGTAATCTTTTCAAAAGCCATGATTTGCTTAGAGATGTACACGTCGAGCGTTATCTGGTTGAAAATGTGGTGTATGACCAATCACTGAATCAGACACTTTTAGATGAAAATATTGCTCTTATCCCTAAAAATCGGGGGTTTGTGGCGCAAGGAACTTCGGTTGTGAAAAAAGGAGAGGTTGTAACTGATAAAATCTACCAACAACTAGAATCTCTAAAGGCAGAATCTTTGTTGCGTTCTGAAAATCAAAGCTCGCTAACAATTGTATTGGGTAATTTCCTCTATATTCTGATTATTCTATTTCTTCACTTTACCTTTTTAACCTACTTTAGGCGTGAATTTTCGAAGAATTTAGGCAATGTGCTATTTCTGCTTTTTATCTATATTTTTATGGCACTATTTACCTATATAGTGAGTAAAATTGATGCCCTAAACATATACCTAATTCCTTTTGCTATAGTACCGTTCTATATCGTAACCTTTTACGATATTAGAATGTCTATCTTTGAATATGTTTCTGTGTTGCTTGTCTGTTCGCCATTTGCTCCAGAGCCTATCGACTTCTTTTTTATCAATGCAATGGCTGGATTGTCGGGTATTTTTGTACTCCGCAACTCTTACCATCGTACCAAAATTATGGTTTCGTCGGGTATAATGCTGCTAGTATATATCTTTAGCTATTTGGCTATCTCATTAATGAAAAGTGGCGATTTCTTCGCTTTAAACTTTAGGGAGTTAATCTGGTTTGGTCTTAATACGCTTCTGTTTTTGGGGCTTTATCAGCTTATCTATCTGTTTGAGCATATTTTTGGTTTTGTTACCGATATTACGCTTTTTGAGCTTTGCGACACAAACCACTTTCTGCTTCGTGAACTTGCAGAAAAGGCTCCAGGTACTTTTCAACACTCCGTGCAGGTGGCAAACTTGGCTGAGGCTGCTGCAAAAGAGATTGGAGCAAACCCTCTTTATGCTCGTACAGGTGCTTTATATCATGATATTGGTAAGTTGGAGAATCCTCTGTTTTTTATCGAAAACAACTCCTTAGGCATCAATCCTCACGATGGTTTAGAGCCTATTAAAAGTGTGGAAATCATAAAACAACACGTTTCGGATGGTCTTAAATTGGCAAAAAAACATAATCTACCAACGGTAATTATCGATTTTATAATGTCGCATCATGCTAAATCTTTGATTTACTACTTTTATCATCAACATAAGAATAATAACCCCGATGAGCAGATAGATGAGTCTATTTTTAGATATGATGGGCCTGCTCCTTCGTCTCGTGAGGTAACAATATGTATGATGGCAGATAGCATTGAGGCAGCTTCTCGTTCGCTTAAAAGTCATGATAGTGAGTCTATAAAAAAATTGGTCGACTCAATTATTGATAGCCAAATCGACGATGGTCTTTTTGCTGAATCAACTCTCTCATTTGCCGAAATTATTAAGGTTAAATCGGTATTTATTGCAAAAATTGAGGGGATATACCATACTCGTATCGCTTATCCTAAAAGGGGATAGAAGTTCCCTTAATATATAAAAAGGCTTATTTGCAAACAAAAATTGCAAATAAGCCTTTTTGAGGTTTTACTTAGAAAGTTTTTTAATTAAATACATTGATTTCTAATTCATTACAAATCATTTTAATTGCTTTTTGAGCCTTAACGGAGTTGCCAGCCTCGTCGATAGGCGGCGCAAAGGCAGCGATACCAAATTTTCCGGGCATTACACCCATAATACCGCCACCCACGCCAGTTTTTGCAGGTATTCCCGACTCGAAAAGCCAGTCGCCTGTATGTTCGTAAAATCCTACGGTCGAAATCATTGAGATTATTTTTGGTGCTAGAGGTGCATCAAAAACATGAGCTTTTGTAACAGGATTTACCCCCTTGTTAGCAATAGTTGCTGCCATTACCGAAAGTGCATGAGTTGAAATACCAACCGAACATTGACGAGTGTACAAATCTAGTGCCAAATCGGGATTATCGTAGATTCTATCGTAATTTTTTAGTAGCCACGCAATGGCATGGTTATTAAAATTGGTGTCGCTCTCTGATTTATACAGCTGCTCTATAACCTCCAATTTATCGGCACATAATTTCTCCATAAAATAGAGAATTTCGTGCCATTTTTTATCGCTATCGCCTGTAGGTTTTACCATGCTACACGCTGCAATTGCTCCAGAATTTACAAGTGGGGTAGAGGGGTGGTCAGACTCTAAAAGTATCGCCATTACCGAATTAAATGGAAGCCCTGTAGCATCTGAACCTATTTTCTCTAACACCTCATTTGCTCCGCACTGCTGCATTGCTAAAATTGCGGTCGATACTTTCGATATCGACTCAATACCAAATATATAATCGCTATCTCCCACCTCATAAACCTCACCATCGGCAAAGGTTATAGCAATTGAAAACAACTTATCCGATACATTTGCTAAATAGGGAATATAATCGGCATTTCTGCCCCCCTTATCATGTTTTATTGCATCATAAGCCTTTTTTACATGCAATTTTATCTCTTCCTTATAACTATTTTCCATCCTCAAATTATGAATTATGAATTACGAATTATGAATTACGAATTATAAATTACGAATTACGAATTACGAATTAAGAATTACCCCCCTCATCCCAATGAAAAGGCGCAAACTCCGAAGCAGCATCGCTATTAAGCCACGATTTTTTGCGGTTTGCATAGATTATAAATGGCACAACCACAACAATCACCGAGCCTATAATTAACACCGAGAACCAAACCGTATTGCTCCCTGTTTGAATCTGACTCGGAGGAATAAAACTAAGTACAAATGCAAGAAGTGAGCCTGCAAATCCTAGTCCTGCTACAATCCACATCAAGCAGTTGTTTTTTGTCCCAATTTTAAATGGACGTTCGGCATTTGGCATCTTGTAACGTAATATTATTGCTGCTGCAAACATCATCATATACATTATAAGATACAAAAGTACTGTTAGTTGCGACATAATCTGATAGAACGACTGCACCGATGGCATAACCACGAAAAGTAGGCTTAAAAGAGTCACAACACATCCTTGAATCATTAAAATATTGCGTTGAACACCGATTTTATTTGTCTTTTGAAAAAATGGAGGTAGGTAGCCTGCTCGACCAACTGTAAAAATACCTTTCGATGGACCTGCAACCCAAGTTAACACCCCAGCAAGCACTCCAAACATTAATGCTACTGCAATTATTGGCGATGCCCAGCTCATTTTCAAATATTTGAAATAGTCGTCGAAGCCTATAAGTAGACTTTGTGTTAAGTTTATATCTTTTTCTGGAATTATCACCCCTAAGGAGTAGGTGCCAAGCACAAAGATAAGCACTGTTACGAGTGAACCGATAAATAGTGCTTTGGGATAGTTGCGTTTTGGATTATCTACCTCCATAACGTGAACCCCCATCATCTCCATACCTGCATAGAACAGAAATATACTTGAGGCAAGCACTATATTATCGAGTTTTGTTAAATCGGGGAAGAAACTTTGCGACATATCTAGGTTGTTATGACCGCCTGAAACCAGATAAATCACACCCAATAAGATAAGTAGCGCAGCAGGGATAATAGTACCCACCATTGCTCCAACTTTCGACACTTTTCCAACCCAACCAAGACCTTTAAGCGAGATAAAGGTTGCAACCCAATAGATTACAAGAACTGTAACTAATGTAAACATTTTGTTTGATGCAAGTGCCATATCGGTGGTGTGGTCCATTCCGATAAACGCTATTGAAACAGCACCAAAAGTAAGAACTGTAGGGTACCAAATGGTACTCTCAATCCATTGTAGCCAAATTGCTAAAAATCCAGCTCTCGAACCCATCGCTTCGCCTACCCATCGAAATACTCCCCCTTGTTTTTGCGAAAACATAGCTGCCAACTCTGCTGCAACTAGTGCGGTAGGAATTAAAAACACAATTGCTGCAAAAAGATAGTAGAAAGCCGATGAAAGCCCGTAAACCGCTTCAGAGGCTAAGCCACGAAGCGATACTACTGCTGCAACATTCATAATAGCTAGAGTCATCACCCCTAGCTTAAACCCCGTAGATTTATTATTATTCTCTGCCATAAAATTTATAATTAATAATTCATAGTTAATAATTTATAATTAATAATTAATAATTTATAATTTATAATTTATAATTTATAATTTATAATTTATAATTTATAATTATTTACTGTGTGTATGATTATACCCACGTTTCTTAGGATGCTCTCCCTTATCGAGTGCAATACGTGTAGGAGTTGGATATTCAAGTAGATCCAATTTTGTCACTTTCTCCTCAATATCTCCAATCAACATATCTACCATATCTCTACTCATGCCATTACGAGCTACGATACGCATAACAATAAATTTTTCGAGCGACAAGGGAAGTGTATAGGCTGGAATCATCCAACCATTGGTTTGTAGTGCATCTTGCAAATCGTAAAGTGTCCAATTTGCCTTTTTTTGATGCTCGGGCTTCATATACCAAATAAAAAGAGGATTGTCGATATGCTCGCTATACACCTCAAACTGTGGCATAGCTGCAATTTTAGCATGAGCATAGCTAGCCGATGCCATACTGCTTTGTTGTACCTGCTTATACCCCTCAAATCCTAATCTGATAAATTGATAATATTGACCCAAAACCTGCGCTGCAGGGCGTGAGAAGTTTAATCCCACTTGTGTGATATTTGCTCCAAGATAATTTACACTAAATGCCATCTCTTCTGGGAGTGACTCCTTATCGTTCCACACTACCCATCCAAGACCGGGATATACCAAGCCGAATTTATGACCAGAGGTGCTAATCGAAAGCACCCATTTTAAACGAAAATCCCATTTTAGGGCAGGATTAATAAATGGTAGTATATAGCCACCCGAAGCGGCATCTACATGTATTGGAATATCGAAACCAGTAGCGGTATTGTATTTTTCGAGTGCTGTATTGAGTGCCTCTACATCGTCGTTCAATCCAGTCCAAGTAACACCCATAATCGGCACAATACAGATTGTGTTTTCATCACAAAGTTTTAGTGCCTCCTCTGGGTCTAACGTAGGTTTTTCGAGTGTGATAGGCACTGTACGCATCTCAATTTGCCAAAGTTGAGCAAATTTTTCCCAAACAACTTGAAAAGCCGATGAGATCACAAAATTTGGCTTATCAAAAGGTTTTCCTTGCTCTTTTCGACGCTTACGCCAACGTAGCCACGCTGCAACTCCCCCAAGCATACACGCCTCAGATGAACCAATGGCTAGTGCACCTGTTTTCCACTCATCTTTTTGTGATGTATTCCAGAGATTTGCAATAATATTAATACATTTGCCAGTCATAAGAGCAATACGGGGATACTCTGTTTCGTCGATGTAGTTGATATTAATTGCATCGTTCATAAGTTTTGTGGCAGAGTCGTCCATATAGGTGGTAACGAAGGTTGCAAGATTTAGTTTTGGTTGAATCTGTGCGTAAGTTTCATCTTTTACCATACGGTATGCCACCTCTTCAGATGTTCCTCTTTGAGGGATAGTTTGCGATGGTGCCGACTCCATCATAGGCTCTGCTGAATACTCAGGAGTTAGTACACTCATAGCCTCAAAATTGTCTCTGTTCATAATTATTATATTTTAGAAATTTTTTAAATATCCTAGAATATATTCATTAATTATGCCAAAGGGTTAGAGGTTAGAGATTAGGGGTTAGAGATTAGGGGTTAGAGATTAGAGGTTAGAGATTAGAGGTTAGAGATTAGGGGTTAGAGATTAGAGTTTAGAGATTAGGGGTTAGAGAATAGAGTGGAGTAGTCCGAAATTAGGTTTATTTATCATTACTCTAACCCCTAACCCCTAACCCCTAACCCCTAACCCCTAACCCCTAACCCCTAACCTCTAACCTCTAATCTCTAACCTCTTATCTTAAAAATAACTTCGCTACAGATGTGTTGCTTGTTGAGGTGATAAGATTAGTTGCAGTGCCATTTTTCCAAAATGTTGCAATACGTGTAAATGATGATGGTCCATAAGCTGTGCCGCCAATATATACATCACTACCGTATGCTGCAATTGATGAAGCACTACCAAATACAGAACCATTACTTGTTGTAAGTGTTGTGACTGTGCCATTTTTCCAGTAGGCTGGAGTTTGTGCTCCCGAGCTATTAGTTATAAAACCTGCAATATAAACATCGCTATTATACACATAAACTGCTAGTGCGCTGCTGCTACCAGAAGATGCTCCAGAAAGGCGTGTTGCAGTGCCATTTACCCACACTGTGGCACTATCCGACACCTGCCCAACCACATACACATCGCTACCATCTACAAAAACGCCATTTGCATACCCCTCACTAGTTGATAGATAGGTTGGTGTAGAGCCACTCCATAGCGTAGGCACTTGAACGTTCGAACCATTTTGACTATAACCTGCAATATAACGGTTTGTAGAGTTTACAAATATACCGTTTGCCTGACTTGATATTGTGTCGGCAGTAAGCTCTGTTACAGAGCCATTAATCCATATAACTGCACTCGACTGATAGAGTGAATCTACCTCATTTCCAACTACGTATACTGTATTATTATACACATACATATCACTAGCATTATAACCCTCTGCACTGCTCTGTAGAGTGTAGAGCGTTGTGCCATTTTTTGATACAGAAACAGTAGATAATCCACCATATTCGACCAAATTTTGAGTTGTGTAAACATCACCATCACCAACCCAAATAGATGCAGCCGACACATCATCATATTGATTTACAAGACTATCGACCAACGTGCCATTTCGCCATAAAATACTATATGAGGCAGAAGATGAAGATAGTGAGCCATAAATATATATAGATGGGGTAACTGTAATATCACACTTTGAAGAGGAGTCTGATGCCTCAGCTGTAATAGTGGCACTACCTGCACCAACAGCTACAACCGCTCCGTTATTATCGACCTGTGCTACTGACGTATCGCTACTTGTCCAATCTACATCGCTTGGAGTTGAGGAGGAAGATAAAAAAGTAGCCGATAGAGAAGAGGTATCACCAGTTTGCAGCGATAGTGTGGTTGGCGAGAGCGACAGAGTCTCGTCGGGAGTGGCTGTAGAGGTTGAAGGGTCAGACTCAGAAGATGTTGGAGGAGTGGTTGCAGAGTCGTCGTCACAACCAACAGTAAATGCCATTAAAAGAGTGGCAAAAAGTAAAATTTTTTTCATAGGTAATAAAGTTTATTAATATTCTTAGATAATTTCCAAATTATTAATTACAAACATCGAACCATTTAAAGATAAGTAGTGTAAAACAATTATTGCCATATTCTTAATAGCACTCTTGGAGCGATATTTTTCACTATTAAATCTCAATATAGAACCACTATATTTTCGATTCAATAGCAAAAAATCTCATCTCCAATAGCACTTTTAAAAATACACCAATAATTATTTTACCCTACTTAATGGTTATATAAGTGGGTTGAAAAAGTATGAATTTGCATTGAATTTCGTTATAATGTTAATTTTAAAACAAATTTGCATAAAAATTTGTTTTTATAAGATTTTTTTTCATATCTTTGCGAAGCGTTGAAAAGATAAGACGCATATTGTTTTTATAAACTATCAAAACAAAAAGCATAATGAAAAACATAGCAGCATCATATTTTTATGGTTTTTATTATTACTTCTTTTTCTATAGAATAAGAGGGGCTTTTTCGTGTGTATTATAATTAAGATTTTTAATATAAAAAAGAGCCCCGTCGTAAAGATGTGGCTCTTTTTTTTAGCATCAAAATATAGTGTAATACTAAATTGCACAAAACAACAATTATGGAAGATAAATTAAAGGTAGCAATTCAAGGTTTTAAGGGGTGTTTCCACCAAGAGGCGGCTTACGCCCTGCTGGGCGAAGATATTACTACAGTGGGATGTTCAAATTTCAGAGAGCTTGCAAGGCGAGTGATTGAAAAAGAGGCAGATATGGGATTAATGGCTATCGAAAATTCGATAGCAGGTAGTATTCTACCAAATTATGCTCTACTGCAAGATGGATTGCTAAAGATTACAGGTGAGATTCACATGCGTATTCGTCAAAATTTATTGGGTATTAAAGGTGCTCAAATTTCGGAAATTGTGGAGGTGCAATCACATCCTATGGCACTGCTTCAATCGATGAATTTTCTGGATACTATCGAGGGAGTACGACTAGTAGAGAGTCGTGATACAGCCTACAGTGCTGAGCAGGTTGCAAAACTTGGCGACAAAACTCATGCTGCAATTGGGAGTTGTATGGCAGCCGAAATTTTTGGATTAGAGGTGCTTAAAGCTGATATACATACAGTGGAGAACAACTATACCCGTTTTATCTTAATCGAACGTGATGAAGATGCAATGCCTGTTATAGGTGCAAATAAGGCTTCGCTCTTTTTTAAGATTACAAACGAGAGAGGTTCGTTGGCGACTGTACTAAGATGTTTCGAGACTTTAAATGTAAATATGACAAAACTACAATCATATCCTATTCCAGCCGATCCATTCAACTATATTTTTCATACTGATATGGAATTTGACCATATGGAGGAGTTTCTAGGTGCACTCCAAAGAGCACAAAAGGTTGCTGAGCAGCTAGATATTATTGGAATATACAAAAAGGGTGAATTTATATAGGGAACTTCTAAAAATCACCGTCTAAAAAATAAAAAAATGAATATAGCAATTGTAGGAGTAGGTTTAATGGGAGGGTCGTTTGCACTTTCGCTTAAAGACAACTCAATAGCAAAAAAAATTATTGGTGTAGATAGCAATAGCGAAAACTCTTCGAGAGCTTTAGAGCTAGGAATTGTTGATGAAGTGGTGGCGTTTGAGGATATTGCAAGCAGAGAAGATATAGATTTAATAGTGATAACTATTCCTGTAAATGCAATTCCAACTGTGGCGATTAAGCTTCTAAATAAAGTTCGATCTAACCAGATAATTATGGATATGGGTTCGACAAAATCGGAGCTTTGTGAGATGATTAGTGAGCATCGCAACCGCAACCGTTTTGTGGCTACTCACCCAATGTGGGGAACCGAAAAACATGGACCAGAGGCGGCAGTACATGGAGCTTTTTCTGGAAGAGTGACCGTTATTTGCGAAGAGAGCGTAACCGATAAGGATGCAGTGGAGGCTGTAGAGCAAATCTACACCAAAATAGGAATGAGAGTGACCTATATGGATGCAGAGCAGCACGATTTACACGCCGCCTATGTTAGCCATATATCTCATATCACCTCTTATGCCTTAGCCCTTACAGTTCTTGAAAAAGAGCGTTCAGAGGATAAGATTTTAGACCTTTCGGGCGCAGGTTTCGAGACTACTGTTCGTCTTGCTAAGAGTTCGCCATCTATGTGGACACCGATTTTTATGCAGAATAAATATAATGTGTTGGATGTTCTTCGTGAGCATATACATCAACTTCAAGTTATTCGCAAAATGATTGAAAAAGACGATTTTGAAGGGCTTAATAACTGCATAGTTAAGGCCAACACAATCGAAAAAATATTAAGTAGAAAAAAACAATAAAAAATAGAAATTATGTTATCGTTAAAATCAAAAAAACCGTTAATTATCTCTGGTCCATGTAGTGCAGAGAGTAGAGAACAACTATTAGAAACAGCTAAAGAGCTTGCAGCAACTGGCAAAGTTGATATTCTTAGAGCTGGTATTTGGAAACCACGTACTCGTCCAGGTTCGTTTGAAGGTCATGGCGAAGAGGGTTTAAAATGGTTAGCTGAGGCAAAACAGATTACTGGCCTACCTATAGCTACAGAGGTTGCAACTGCTAAACATGTTGAATTGGCACTAAAATATGGTGTAGATTTGCTTTGGGTTGGTGCACGTACTACAGTTAATCCTTTTAGTGTGCAGGAGATTGCCGATGCACTTAAAGGTAGCGATGTTCCTGTGCTTGTTAAAAACCCTATGCACCCAGATATTGAGCTTTGGATTGGTGCAGTGCAACGTCTGCAAGCTGCTGGTGTTAAAGAGGTGGGGCTTATCCATAGAGGTTTCTCAGCCTATGGTGAATCACGCTTCCGCAACAATCCTCAATGGCATATAGCAATCGAAATGCGCCGCAGAATGAGCGAGCTACCTATGATTTGCGACCCTTCGCATATTTGTGGTTGTCGTGACTATCTTCTTGAAGTTTCACAACGTAGTGCAGATATGAATTTCGATGGTCTTATCGTAGAGAGCCATATTAATCCTAGTGAGGCGTGGAGTGATGCCTCTCAACAGCTTACACCAACGGATTTCAACACAATGATGGAGTCTATCCAATGGCGTAAAGAGAGCAATAATAGCGAAGAGTATTTGGCTGCTTTAGAGGCATTACGTTCGCAAATTGATGGTTTTGATAGCGAAATGCTGGAGCTTATTTCAAAACGTATGGCTGTAGCTACAAAAATTGGTGAGGTGAAACGTGAAAACAACGTTGCCATCCTTCAAACAGGTCGTTGGAGCGAAATTCTTGATAAAATGAAGGCTCAAGCTGCAAAACATAATCTATCGAGCGATTTAGTAATCAAAATTCTTGATGCAATCCATGTTGAGAGTATCAATATTCAGAATAATGTGATGAATAAAAAATAGGCAAATTTGCAACACTCCTTTACATCTAAATAAATATGCCCCCGAGAAGTTTTGTCTAACTTTTCGGGGGCATATCATTTGTAACGAGTATCTTTATTTAAGGTAACACAAATTTATACCCAACACCTTTGATTGTTTGAATATAGTCGTTACCGATTTTTTCACGAAGTTTACGTATATGGACGTCGATTGTGCGGTCGCCCACAATAACATCTGTGCCCCATACACGTTTGAAAATTTCGTCACGAGTAAAGACTCTATCTGGAGTGGTGAATAGAAATGAAAGTAGCTCAAACTCTTTGCGTGGAAGTGTGATGGTTCCTCCATCTTTTTCGACACAATAGCGATCCCTGTCAATTACAAATCCGCCACCGCTCTCTTTAAACTCTTCACGAGCCTCATATCTTTTTAGAAGGGCCTTAACTTTAGTAACCAAAAGTTTTGGTCTAATAGGCTTAGTTATATAGTCGTCAGCTCCAGCCTCATATCCTGCAATTTGAGAGAAATCTTCGCCTCGTGCCGAAAGAAATGAGATAACAACATTTGAGGTATCAGTAGCACGAATACGCTCACAAGTCTCGATTCCGTCCATCACGGGCATCATAACATCTAGTAAAATAAGGTGTGGTTTGAATGTCTTAATCACTTTTAGTGCCTCCTCTCCATTTGGAGCACACTCTACTATATACCCCTCATTCATAAGATTATAACTTACAAACTCCAGAATATCTGGTTCGTCATCAACTAATAAAATTTTCTGTTCAGACTGCATAATTTTGGCATGAATTTAGTTTAATGCTGCAAAGTAACACATTTTTTTTATTATATACATTAATAAATTGTTAAATTTATGAAAAATAACTTAAAATTGGCTTTAAAGCTAGTAATGGCAGGTATGGCTTGCGAGAGGGAAGAGATGATTAAAAAGCTCTGTAAGAAAATAGAGGAGCGAAGTGAGGCTCTTTCTAACAATCTAATTGATTTAAAAAGTGGACTTTGCTGTGATTCACACCATCACCATCATCTGCATCACCATCATCATGGTCATCATGGTTGTTGTAGTCATTATGACCATCATCATCATCATGGAGATTGCTGTTGTGGAGATGATTGCACTTGTGGATGCAATGAAAATATGATGGATATGCGCCACCACCATCACCACCATCACCACGATGATGAAAAGGGTATGGTAATGGCTTGTAGAGATGGAGTTTGCTCAGTGGGTGATATGCCATCACCACACGAACTAATCTTGATGCACCTCGACAATATATCAAAATCTATCGAGCAGTTTAGAAGTGAGATTAATGAGCATATTCAGTTATCAAAAGATAACTCTGATGGTGTTGCAGCACAAGAGAGTGATGCTAAAAATGAAAATAGTGAGATAAAAGTTTCAGAAACGGCAGAATAGATGAATATAATCTCAATCTATATCACTCTTTTAAAGATAAAGAGGGCATTACAGATTTTAGGGGTCGTTATAAAGCTAGCCTTTACAGAGATGTTTGATCATATCAAAATCTATCTCTTCCAGAGTAGGCATGGCAAAAAACAACGACCTCTAAAAACTTATACCACCCCGCAGCGTATTCGCCAAACCATCGAACAATTAGGACCAACGTACATAAAATTTGGGCAAATTCTTGCCGACCGTCCCGATGTAGTATCAGCAAATTTTAGAAGTGAACTGAAAAAATTGCAGTCGAGTGCACGTCCTTTCGATAATAAATTGGCATTTTCGTTAATCGAAAAGTCGCTCGGAGAATCGGTAGACGATGTTTTTAGCTACTTTAGCGATACCCCAATAGCAGCAGCCTCAATAGGGCAGGTGTATGATGCTCAGTTGAAGAGTGGCGAAAAGGTCATTGTCAAAATTCAACGACCTTTTATCGATAACAAGATAAAACTCGACATCTATCTAATGAAAATCTTGGCTAAAAAACTTGCTAAGAACTATCCTGAACTAGCAGCGATAAATATAGTTGGTTTGATAGATGAATTTTCGGAGTCGATAACCAAAGAGCTTGATTATAATAACGAAACCAATAATTTAAAGCTTTTCGAAGAGCTTTTTGAGGATAATGAAAATGTGAAAATACCCAAAGTGTACGACCAATATTCCACACGAACTTTAATTGTAATGGAGAAGATGGAGGGAGTAACTCCCGACTCAGTTGAGGCGTTAATTGAGGCAGGTCTTACGCCAAGCGAAGTTGTGAAAAATGGTACTGATACCATAATTCAGATGATTTTGCGTTATGGGGTATTTCACGCCGATCCACATCCTGGAAATCTATTTATAGGTGAAAATAATCAAATTAGAATTATAGATTTTGGAATGGTGGGTGTGTTGCGACCTCGTGAAATGGACTTTATAGCCGATTTTATATTGGGTTTCTATAAAAAGGATGAAACAGGCATAACACGTTCATTGTTAACATTATGCGACAAACACTATTTTGAAAACTATGAAGAGCTACGATTTGATATTAAACAGATGATAATGCACAATTTAAGGGCAGCTGTAGTAGATTTACACAATTTTTCGAATATCATGCAAAAGAGTATAGATTTGATGATAAAACATAAACTTCAAGTGCCATCAGGGATTTTTCTGCTTATGAAAACCTTTTTAACGCTCGAAAAATTTGCTATTTCGCTTGACCCAACAGTAGATATCTCAAAAATCGTACTTCCTTATGCCAAGGAGGTTGTAACCGAAAGGTTTAGCTTTAAAAAAGTGGCATCAGAGGTTTATGATACATTTGAAAACTACATAAATCTATTTCAAAATCTACCTGCAAACCTTAACGAGATTATATTTAAGTTAAAAGAGGGGAAAATTAAACATGAAATATTTATCGACGACAATACAATATTTCGTGAGACTATCCGAAATGTTAGCCGTACTATTGCCTACGTAATTTTGATAATAGGGCTGTTTATTGGCTCTTCAATATTGATTGTTTGGGATAGTGACAGAACTTTTGGACTTGTAATTCTCTATTTTTCAACGGTTTTAATTTTGCTTCTACTTCTGAGATGGATTTTTAAACGCAAACTGTTTTAAAATAATTATAAATTATGAATTATAAATTATAAATTACAATAGTTCGGTAAATTTTTTTTAATATAATTATAACTAATTATAAATCAAAGAGTTAATTTTTGCAATTTTTGAATTACTAACATACAGAAATTCAACTATTTACAAAAACTTACCGAAGTATTAAAATTATGAATTATGAATTGTAAATTGTTTTATCCTTTTTTAAATTGCAAAAATCTTTAAAAGCAACTCTTTTAGTATTGCTCCATCGCCGCCGCTACCTGCATTGATACCTTTTGTTTTGGCATCGTAGGTGCGGATTAATTCAAGGATTTTAAACGATTTTGCGCTTGGAAAGTGTTTAACAGCCATTTGATACTCTTTTACAAAATATACGTTTGTAAGTTTCAACATTGTCATAATCTCTCTATCATTAGGCATTGGTTTGCCCTTAGATTTTGATTGCCATATAGTTAAGCCTAATAGAAAAATACGTTGAAAATGGTTGTGAAGCATCGACATAGTGACAACTAGTGGATTATCCTTTGGATTTTGAGCAAAATGTGAGGCAATAAGAAGCGCACGTCGTTTGTTTTTTGAAGATATGGCATTTGTTAGCTCAAAATTATTAAAATCTTTGCTTATACCTATATTTTCTTCAATAACAGTGGGTGTGATAACCGCTTTTTTATCGTTTAAGCGGTGTGATAGCTTCTCAATCTCATTATCTATCTTTGTTAAAGATGTTCCAAGATAGTCGATAAGCATTGTTAATGCTACAGGGTCGATATTCATCTTATAACTGCTAATTAGCTCGCTGATATAGCTTCCAATCTCATAATCTCGTGCTGTAATGCTCTCTAATACCACTCCTGAAGCTGTGAATTTTTTGTAAACCGCTGAGCGTTTATCCATACTACCACCTTTATAACAGACCACTAGTAAGGTGGTGTCGAGTGGCTGTTTAAAGTAGTGTTGTAGCTGCTCAACTCCCTTTAGTGATTGTGCCTCTTTGATAATTACTACATTTTTCTCCGACAACATTGGATAGCTTAGAAGCGAAGCCATAACCTCCTCTACAGTGGTGTCTCGACCATAGAAAACTGTTTGACTAAACTCCCTGTCCTCTTCGCTTACAACAGTCGAAGCGATATAATCTGCCACTTTATCAATAAAATAGCTCTCATCGCCCATAAGAAGGTATGAACCAGAATAGTTGCGCTTTTTAAGCTCAGCCATAATGGTTCGATATTGTGTTACACTTGTTTTAAAACTTGCTTTTGATGAGCTTATTGCCATTTTATTTATTTTTTTTGTTTTTATACGTTGTTTTGTTTTATACGTTGTTTTGTTTTAGACGTTGTACACAACGTCTCTACGGTTGTTTTTGTTTTATGAACTAATCTCTAATCTCTAACCCCTAATCTCTAACCCCTAATCTCTAACCCCTCCTCTAAACAAAACTGATATTGCTAATTTCATCATATCCACCAATCTTAAATAGTCGCTCGATTGCTTCTCGCCCCTTGACACCTAAATTTAATGAATAATTGTTGACAAACATCTCGATATGGCTCTCAATAACCGAATCGGATAGCGATTGAGAATGCGATTTTATAAAATTCCACGACTCTTTTTTGTTAGCAAAGGCGTAGGCAACACTTTCGGCAATGATAGAGGAAATATCACGCTGCACCTCCATATCAAGGCTATTTCTAACAACTATTGCACCTAGTGGGATAGGTAGTTTCGATTCACTGTTCCACTTTTGAGCTAGGTCGGCAATAAGTTGAAGCGATTTATCTCTATAGCTAAAACGCTCTTCATGTATCAACACACCTGCATCTACCTCGTCGGAGTGGATAGCCTCCATTATATCTGAAAATAGATAGGTACGAAGCTCTTTAACCTCACCAAAATTATCTTTTAGAAGTAGTGTAGCGGTTGTATCAAAACCAGGTATTGCAACCTTACAATACTTTACCTCATCGGGATAAATTTTACGTTTGCTTACAAGTAGCGGTGCATTACCGTGACCAAGAGCCGCCCCACTTTGCAAAATATTGTAACTATCCATTATTTGCGCTGCTACAGCACAACTCACCTTGCTAATATCAGCAGTAGACTCTTTAGCATATTGGTTTAAAAGGTCTATATCGCTAAACGTACAGTCGAAATTGTAACCTCGAAGATCTATCTTCTTGTTTACAATTGCATCAAACATAAAGGTGTCGTTGGGGCATGGAGAGATTGAAAGAATCATTATTTTAATTATAAATTATAAATTACGAATTATAAATTATGAATTACGAATTATGAATTGTTAAAAGGTTGTCTATTAGGTTGTTTAGAGAGTTTGCTAGGTTTTTTATAGAGGTCTCGTAATCCCAATCTTCGTGTGATACATCTACGACATTTGAGATTGTACGAAGCTCTAAAAACTTAACTCCTAACTCTTTTGCAACGTAGAAAAACGAAGCTCCCTCCATATTTTCAACCGCTACACCCTCTGTCTTTACAAATGGTGCAAGCCCACAATTCATAGAGTTGCTAACAGCAGTTTTAAACATATTTTGCATCGAAATATGAGGGCAATCTATATATTCCATCACCTTAAAGCTCATATCAAGTGAATCGTCGGCAATATGGCAAAAACCTTTGCTGTTAAATAGCCCTAAATCGGCTACAAACTCTCTTTCAACGATTACTGCATCGCCAATCTCTAAATCAACACCTTTGTAGACACCAGCAATTCCACCCATAATGATAATATCGGGTTGTGTTTCTAAAATAGCCTTGTAGGTGCCAAAGGCAGATGCAATTAAGCCTACTCCGCAAAAAGTTAGCTCTACATCTTCTCTTTTAAAATATTTTGATTCTGTGATTGTTGGAAAAATAACTGTTATTTTCATGAGTAATAAATAGATAATTATTAACTTTGGGAACTTCCCTATTTTAGTACTAGTGTTACGGTATTATCGACCAAAGAGTCGGCACTCATAGGATATTGTCCTACAACCATGCCTGTACCATTTGGTTTAACCTTAAATCCGGCCTTATTAATAGCATAAATTGCATCTCGCAGTCCCATACCTTTAACATTAGGGATTTTGCCTATTTCAATAGCATCAAAATCTTTGACAACTATCGAATCGGTATAAGCTACTTCAATATTCCCCTTGCCATTAAGCTCTAATTGGCTTGATACCTTCATTAAATCTTCTCTGCTTCCAACTTTTACAACTGCAAGTTTTTCGTTTTTACTGCTTTTTTTAGCTGTTGTAGTTTGTGTAGTTATAGGTTGTTGAGGACGTTGAAGTTCGTTGCCCCAACCAATTGCCTTAGAATACATTTTGTCGGCTATAGCACGAAAAACAGGACCTGATAGGCTACCACCATAATATGGATTTGAAGAGCCATCTTTATGAAACACCTCGATAGTCACAATACAGCTATATTTTGGTTTGTCGGCAGGGAAATAGCCCACTACGGTTGCTAAATAGTTGCGCCCTCCATCGTAGTGGTACCCCTTGCTTCCTTTTGAAACTTGTGCGGTACCTGTTTTACCTGCAACCTTATAGTATTGATTGCGTAATATTTTGGCAGTACCATCATTAACAACCTGCTCCATAGAATATTGTATATCTTTTAGGTTTGTTGTTGAACATAAGCTTGAGCAGAGAGTATCGATAGGAGTACGCTCTATGACGGTTCCATCTTTTATCAACTCTTTTACAATATGCGGTCTGACATACACTCCATTATTTGCGATACCATTATAGATGGCGAGTGTGCGTAGAGGAGTCATCATCACCTCGTAACCAAACGCCATCATCGAGATACTTCTACCGCTCCAACCTGCATCTGTTGTTCGTCTAACGACAGGTAACGACTCTCCATTTATCTCAAAATCGAATGGTTTATGAAAATTTTTACTTTCAAAAAAGTCGGCAAAACCGTTTGGATTGTGTCCAAACCTTTCGGTAACAGCACGTGCAAAACCGATATTTGACGACACTTCAAACACTCTACCAAGCGGAATAATTCCATAACCCCATGCACGAGTGTCACGAACTGTAGCATATCCCACCTTCTCATTGCCATCACCACAATCTACAAGGGTATTGATATTCATCCCCCCTTTTTCGAGAAGTGCTAGTAGGCTGACAACTTTAAATGTAGAGCCAGGTTCCATGTTTTGTGCGATACCATAGTTGTATATATCTCCATAACGTCCGCTATCGTCTTTTCCAAAGTTTGCAAGTGCACGAATTTCGCCTGTTTCGACCTCCATAAGTATAGCACTACCCCAGCTAGCGTTATTATCTAACACCTGTTTTTTGAGCATCATCTCAGCAACATCTTGAGCTTCCACATCTATGGTTGTCACGACATCTATACCGTTAATAGGGTCTTTGTCGGTCGTAGTAGGTGTTGGAATCCAAAATGTACCAGACACTTTTTGGTGAAGAGCTACACCATCTACCCCAGAAAGTATTGAATCCAATGAAATTTCAAGTCCTGAGCCTTTTCCCAGAGAGTTGACGTGTCCAATAGTACGTTTTGCAAGCTCACCATAGGGTAAATCTCTTCTTTCGACCGTATCTATAATTCGTGCCCCTTTATAACGCCCTTGATCAAGTATAGGAAATGATAACACTTTGTTTATCTCGACAGAGTTCACTCTGCGAGGGGAGATACGTTTGTAGCGATCACCGTTTTTGTAGCCCTCTTCCAAAATTGTTTTATAATCTTTTGCAGATTTATCTTTATAATATTTTGAAAGTTCTTGAGATAGAGCCTCTACATTTTCGTTGAAAAATTCTGGCTTCAAGCCGCTCGACTTAAAATCCATATAGAGGTGGTGTTCGGGTACTGTTGTAGCCATAACCTTTCCATCGTAGCTCAATATTGAACCACGGTGAGCTTGAATTTTGAAATCACGATAGTTTACGCTACTATTTGCGATTTTCCTCAATTCAGTGCCTTTTGCAGAGTATTGGGTTACAAGTATACAGATTACAAACAATACACCCATACCGATAAAAGTGTACAGAAGCAGTCGAGAACGTTTGTCGATTTCTGCTTTTATGCTTGAAGTCCTTTTTTCGTTTTCACTCTTATTAAAATGGTCCATAATTGTGAGTATTTTAGATTTGTAAAAGTTTTAGAAGTTTCACTTATAACTCTCTTTTAAATGTTCTAGGTGGAGATTGGCTCTCTAAAAGCTCTACATTTCGTCGTTTTAACTCCTCTAGTATGTTCGACTCTTTGGTGAAAATTGCGTAGTTGGAGTGTATTATTGTAGATTTAATTGTGAGAGCTTCAACATCCTTTTGCGCTTTAATTATATCCTTATGAATTTTCTGATTTGAGAAAATATTGAATATATATATAATTACAAGCAGGGTGATATATGCTACCGAAATCATTAATGAGGTGTATCGCTTTGAGCCAAATCCCTTTGGCATAAAGTTAGTGTTAAAATTTATACCTTTCATCTATACTGTTTAAAATTGGGTGAAATTCACCGTGGTCAAACTATTTTTTCTTAACTAAACGCAATTTAGCACTGCGAGAGCGTGGATTGCGCTCAACCTCATCTTTTGAAGCGGTTATCACTTTGCTAGCTCTCTCAAATATTGAGCTGCTATTTCCGTAAATATCACTCTCAATTTTTCCCTCAAAATTACCTGAGCGGAAGAAGTTTTTCACCAATCTATCCTCTAGTGAGTGGTAGGTTATCACTGCAAAAACTCCACCACTATTCAAAATTTTAGCACTCTGCTCTAACATCATTTTTAGAGCCTCCATCTCACGATTTACCTCGATGCGAATGGCTTGAAATAGCTTAGCATTAAATTTTGACTCATCTTTTGGCGGAGTGACACATTTTACTGCTTGGAGTAGCTCAAAAGTGGTCGTGATAGGAGCTTCAAGACGTGCTCTTTGGATGGCTCCTGCAATTTTGTGAGGTTGTGAAAGCTCGCCATAGTCACGAAATATTGTGAGCAGCGATTTGTGGTCATACTCATTGATAACATTATATGCCGAAAAACTGCTTTTTTGGTTCATCCTCATATCTAATGGTGCATCAAAACGGAACGAAAAACCTCGCTCGGCAACATCAAAATGGTGGAATGATACTCCCAAATCGGCAAGTATCCCATCTACACCCTCAACCCCTCTTACTCGAAGCTGTGAGCGCATAAAGCGGAAATTGCTATGAATGAAGCAGAATTTATCGTCGCCAAGTATATTCTGTTTGGCATCAATATCTTGGTCGAAAGAGTATAATTTACCCCCTTTGTCAAGCTCGGCAAGAATTGCTGAGGAGTGCCCCCCTCCACCAAATGTTAAATCAACATAGGTGCCATTTTTTTTAATATCTAAACCCTTAATTGTCTCTGACAAAAGGGCTGGTATGTGGTATAGAGACATTTTACGTATTTTGCTTAAGTAGGGTAAAATAATTATTGGTGTATTTTTAATAGTGCTATTGGAGATGAGATTTTTTGTTATTGAATCGAAAATATAGTGGTTCTATATTGAGATTTAATAGTGAAAAATATCGCTCCAAGAGTGCTATTAAGAATATGGCAATAATTGTTTTACTCTACTTAGTTTCTGCAAATATACACTAATTTTTTCAATTTTAGAAAAAATCACGTACTGTGAGCTGATAAAAATTACTGAGTATTTAATCATACCTTCTATTGCCTGCAAAATCCAAATCTAAAGCCTTAAAACAAATAATCTCTAAAAATCCAGATTTTATAACTTCCTTAAAAAAATAACTTTTGTTAATGCTTTTTTTAAAAAAAGCACGCCCAAGGGCTGACAAAAATCGCTGAGTTTTCACTCACGGCTTCGCCCCGCTCGCTAAAATAGAAAGAAGGTTTTTCATGCCCTTTATTCGCATTATATGTTTTGAAGTAGTATATATATGTAAGAAAAAACGCTTTTTGTAATAAGTAGGGTAAAATAATTATTGGTGTATTTTTAATAGTGCTATTGGAGATGAGATTTTTTGCTATTGAATCGAAAATATAGTGGTTCTATATTGAGATTTAATAGTGAAAAATATCGCTCCAAGAGTGCTATTAAGAATATGGCAATAATTGTTTTACACTACTTAGTATTCTGAAAATAATTTAACAAAATAACACAAAAAAGTTTGGTTTTAAATCATTTAATAAGAATTTAACAAAAAAGAGCTTTGGGATTTTTTGAAATTTGAAAAAGATTACTAACTTTGTGGTTCTGCTGTAAAATTAGCAGTTGAGTCGTAACTAGTTGGGTTTAATTTTTATGAGTTTTACACTACCCAAAAGAGAGGTTACGCTTTTTAATAATAAAAAGGGGAGAGTAGTGCTCTTCCCATAATAGTTGAAATCTAATGAGAGTATTGAAATTCGGAGGAACATCCGTAGGTTCCGTAGAAAGCATTAAGCAGGTAGCAGCGATTGTAAAGTCGAATAGTGAGCCTGTTGTTGTGGTTGTATCAGCAATGGGAGGTGTTACCGATATGCTTATTAGCAGTGCAAAAATGGCATCGCAAGGCGATAATGAGTATATCACAAATATGCAAACCATCACCATGCGCCATAATCTTATTATTGATGAGTTAGTAGCAGCTGAGTCGAAAGCTCAAGTAAAGACGATGGTAAGTAGCCTACTTGATGAGCTATCAAATATATATAGAGGGGTATACCTAATTAAAGATTTATCTGATAAAACGCTTCGTACAATTGTAAGTTACGGTGAGCGTCTATCATCTTTGATTATTAGTCGAGTTATTGAGGGTGCTGAGCTGTTTGATTCTCGAGAGCTTGTTAAAACTAATTGTGAGTTTAACAAACATGTTGTAGATTTTAATGCTACACATGAGCTTATTGAGCAGAGTTTTTCTAAGCTACCTCAAATTTCTATTGTACCAGGTTTTATCTCGTCTGATGTAGTTAGCTCTGAGGTGACAAACTTAGGTAGAGGCGGTTCGGACTACACTGCTGCCATTTTTGCAGCAGCATTGAATGCTACGCAGTTAGAGATTTGGACAGATGTAGATGGGTTTCTTACAGCCGATCCACGAATTATTCCTAATGCTTATGTAATCAATGAGCTTACGTTTGTTGAGGCGATGGAGCTTTGTAACTTTGGTGCAAAGGTAATCTATCCGCCTACAATCTACCCTGTATTCCACAAGAATATACCAGTTGTTATCAAAAACACCTTCAATCCTACTGCTCCAGGTACGCTTATTACCGACAAAGCGAAGCCTTTCGAGCGAAGTGCAATTAAGGGTATCTCATCTATCAACGACACCTGCTTAGTTACAGTTTCGGGTCTTGGTATGGTGGGTGTTATTGGTGTTAACTACCGTATTTTTAGAACTTTAGCAAAATCGGGAGTAAGTGTATTCCTTGTATCGCAAGCTGCATCAGAAAACAACACTTCGTTTGGTGTTAAAAATGATGATGCTGTTTTAGCTGTTTCAGTGCTTGAAAAAGAGTTTGCTAAAGAGATAGAACAGGGTGAAATCAACCCTATAAAGGCAGAAAAGAACCTTGCAACAGTTGCAATTGTTGGTGAAAACATGAAACATACACCAGGAATTGCAGGAAGTCTATTCAATACTCTTGGTAGAAATGGTATAAATGTAATCGCTTGTGCTCAAGGTGCTTCGGAGACAAATATTTCGTTTGTAATCGAAAATAAGAGCCTGCGTAAGGCGTTAAATGTTATTCACGACTCATTTTTCTTATCAGAGCTTCAAGTACTAAACGTATTTATCACAGGTATCGGTTTAGTAGGTAAAAATTTGGTTCACCAAATCTACGCTCAACAGGAGAAATTAGAGAAAACAAACTCATTAAAAATAAATATTGTAGGGCTTTCAAACTCTCGCAAATGTATTTTTGACAGAGGCGGCATTTCGCTAGAGGATTTTGAGGCAAGATTGGATAGCTCTGATTTAAAATCGTCGCCAGAGGTTATTCGTGACCAAATTATCGGTATGAATATCTTCAACTCTGTATTTGTAGATTGTACATCGAGTGCAGATATTGCAATGATTTATAAAGATTTATTAAATCATAACGTTTCGGTTGTAGCAGCCAACAAAATTGCAGCTTCGTCAAGCTACGACGACTATTTTGAGCTAAAAGAGATTGCACGCAAGCGTGGAGTTAAATTCTTGTTCGAAACCAATGTAGGTGCAGGTCTACCAATTATAAATACGATGAATAGCCTTACAAATAGTGGTGATAATATCACAAAAATCGAGGCTGTAGTGTCGGGTACTCTTAATTTTATATTTGGTGTTTTAAGTGAAGAGATTCCGCTTAGCAAGGCGATAGCAATGGCGAAAGAGGCTGGTTATAGTGAGCCAGATCCACGTCTTGATCTTAACGGTATGGATGTGCTTCGTAAACTAGTAATCCTTACACGTGAAACTGGTCGACGTATAGAGCAGAGCGATGTCAAAAAGAACCTTTTTGTTCCAGAACGTTTCTTTGAGGGCACACTAGAGCAGTTTTGGCAAACAATTCCAGAGCTAGACACAGAATTTGAAGCTATGCGCAAAAGTGTAGAGGCAGACAACAAACGCTTACGTTTTGTTGCAAAACTTGATGGTGATAGTGCTGAAATTGGGCTTCAAGCTGTAGACGAAAAACATCCATTTTATCAGCTTGAGGGTAGCAATAATGTGATTTTGCTTACTACAGAGCGTTACAAAGAGCTACCAATGGTAATCAAAGGGTATGGAGCAGGTGCAACAGTAACCGCTGCTGGTGTCTTTGCCGATATTATTAGTATTGCTAATATTCGATAAGTAATATGCTATTAGTAGAGACGATGGGTCCATCGTCTGTAATCGAACATTACCGAACCCCCGTAGGGGGTGACCCAAAAGCATCTATTTTACATGAACAACCCTTGTCACAGAGCTTGTGGCAAGGGTTGTTTGTCTATTTTAGGGACTTTTGGGTCACCCTCCTGTTCGATTACAGACGTTAGACCTAACGTCTCTACGGGGTTTACATATAACTAAAAAAAGAATCCAACATTCAAATTAAACGAACGAAGCGGCATAGGATAATACTCAATAGACTCCCAATACTCATTAAATAGGTTGTTCACTTTAAAGCGTATAGGCATACGGTGAGTATGTTTTGCTTTAATCTTAAAGTTGTAGCCCACCTCTACATCATTCATCAGATAGCCATCAGTATAACGAAGATTGTCGGAAGTGGTGTAGCGTTTTCCTACGCTATACATCTGCCAAGTAAGGTATGCAGCACCATAATCTACCCCAATTCGCAGATTTGCCTTATTCTTAGGTACATACTGTATCTGTTTTTTATAGCTATTATCGTTTTCAAATGCTTTTTCACGACTTGTCGACGAGCTATAAGTGTAAGATGCAGCTGCTTTAGCTCTCCATTTGCTATCAAAGATATAGTTTACCTCAGTCGACAGTTCAGCACCATGAGATAGCACACGCAATATATTTTGTGGCTGCCAAATATAGCTACCATTGACTGGTTGCCACATAATCCAATCACGGATATTCATCAAATAGTATGATGCCTCTGCTTTTAAATATAGGCTCTCAGTAATTTTTGAATTATACGAAAGTGTCATATCGGTAGATATTCCCTGTTCTGGTTTTAAGTCAGGATTTCCACTAGGCGACCAATATAGGTCGTTGAGAGAGGGGAAGCGGTAGTTATAACCTCCCGATGCCTTAATATTTAGCGAATTTGAGAGTTTATAGTTTGCGCCGATACTCCCTGTTGGGGCAAAATTTTTATTATTCAACTCCCCCATAAAGGTTGCATCTACCTTAAACCTACCACTAACATCAAACTCCCCTTTAACAATTGCCGATACTATATCACGGTCAACTCTTGAGTCGGTATAGCTGTCGGAGTAGACAATATCGTGGCTATAAATAAGCGAACTATTAAGTGAAAAACGTGACGAAAGCTCACTAAAATTTGTTGCTTTTACAATAAATGTATTGGCATCATTATTTGCATCACTATCGGTAGTAGTGTGGCTAACATAGCTTTTTTCGTAGTTAAAAGTGTCGAAAACATAGCCTGCAGTGGCAGTGAATTGACCAGTTTTTGTAGGAAGAGCATAAGTTGAAGCAATTTTAATAGAGCTATTATCTTGTTGCTCATGACAAATATTATTAGCTAAAATCGACTGAGGAAGCTCTCTATCATTGAAAATAGCAAGTATATTTGTGCTTAAAGTTGCGCCATTTTTAAAATTTGTGTATATCTCTTGCATTGCACCACCAATTTTATATGCTGAATCTTCTCGATACTCATAAAATTGGTCGATACCATACACCTTATTTAGGTATTTAAAATCGTTATCCGATTGTTTATAGTAAAGACGTGTACGAAATTGTGTACGTTCACTATTGCCATACACAAACGAAATCCCCGAAGATATGGTATTATATGAACCATACTCTACAAAGAGATTGAAAGGAGAGGTATCATTATCGATACCGTTTGAAAGAGTTACATTACCACCTAAAGCTCCACTACCGCCACTTAAATTTGTCGAACCATGCGAAAGCGATGCCCCATCTATAAAAAACGCAGGGAAAAGCGAATAGTCAAAACCAGCCGACATAATAGGGTTGATTTTTATGCCGTTCCACGTAACAGCGGTGTGTGAAGAGTTTGTACCACGAAACGATGAGGTGGCTTGTGCCCCATCGCCATAGCTTCTAATATAAATCATGCTATTTTCAGATAGTACGTCGGCTAACGATTTTACAACCGCTTGCGAAATAATCTCTTTTGATATAACACTTGTCTTTGTTGCAATGCTAACCTCCTCTGTAGGAGCAGTAGTTTTGTTAGATTTTACAAAGACAGTATCTATATTAACTTTCAACAGGTCGTAGCTGTTTTGAGCCACGACCTGTTTCGAAAAAAAAAGTACAAACAACAATATATACAACTTAAACTTCATCTTGCCGAGAGATTTAGCTTTAATTGTTTTCAGTAAATAGAATATCGTTAGGGCTTACGCCTGTAGAATATCCCTCAATAATTGATCCATCAAGTGAATATACAAATACATAACCACTTTGGCTATAATCTAGTGCATCGCAAACGTAAAGCTCGTCTTCTGGCGACATCTCCATGTTGTATACAGTTTGAACATCTGATAGAGTAAATGCCATTGTAGCAGTTGTAGAGTCGATATCCATAGAGTAAATTTCTGGAATATAGCTAGAGTTTAGAGCGTTGAAATATAGCTTATCACCATCGCTATTAATAACTAAACGACCATCATAATCAACATTGCAATCAAGTGCAATTGTCGCTTCAAGAGTCTCAGTAGTAGGATTAATTCTGTAAAGTACATCATTATCTTTATCAATACCCCACACTTTACCATTTTTATCAACTGCAAATCTACATTTGTCTACCATGCCAGCTTCGATAGTTGTTGGTGTAGCTTCAATATCGTTTGTATCAAAAATTAATACTTTACCTGCAATTGCAATAGTTGTTTCAGGCCAGTTACTCCAATCGTAAACAGCTGGTGAATTAACAAATAGTTTGTCACCAACAACTTGAGTTGTAATACATTGTTGGTCAACATCGATAGTTTTTACGATTTCGTCGGTAGTGGTGTTGATTACAGTAAGCGAACCTTTATAGTCAGTATAAAAATCGGCACGAGTTACAATAGCTTCTGTATCAGAAATTGCAGCCATGTACATAGGGTTTTGTGAAGCTCTTTCATCCTCTGGAAGAGAGATTGTAGCAACCAATTTATAGTCGTCTGCGCCAATAACCTGGATTTTTTTACCGCTATTTAATACTAAATAATATTTACCGTTGATATATGTGATAGATTGACCAACATCGCCAATAGGAATACCGTTTGTAGTTTGAAATAGATCGTTAGTAAGCGCACCCTCAAAGCTAATAGCTGATAGTGAAGAGTTTCCACTACCATAGTTACCTTCGTTAAAAACAAGCGTGTGAGCAGAGGTAGTGTCTACAACTACATCATCGTTAACATCATTTTCATTAGAGTTGTCGCAAGACACTAGCAGCGCAGTAGCAAAAAAGGCTGCAAAAAAGATTTTTTTCATCAAAGTTTTTCATTTTCTCAGGAAAAAAGAGACATAATGAGAGATATATGAAAAAAATAAGACTCTCCATACTCTGCCTTTTTCCCGAAGCATTAATAATTATGGTCAAAGTAATTCTAAAATTTAAAAAATTACCTTACGAAATATAGGCAGGTCTTCTGGCTCTCCTCACCCCCTTTTCGAGCCTTCCCAGCGTATTAGCCAGTGGCAAAAAGAATAAAAAGGGAGAAAAAAAGGATTACAGCTGCGGGTACAGCTCCGAATTTACATCGGATTCCCTATTGTGTTACGAAAGTGTAACACCTATTTTCTGTTTACAAAGGTAAAGCAAAATTTTAGAAATCAAAATATTTATTTAAATATTTTTTCTTCAAATATTTCACATTTCATATTTTTCGCTCATTTTCTGCATTATAACTTGCATATAAGTAGTGTAAAACAATTATTGCCATATTCCTAATAGCACTCTTGGAGCGATATTTTTCACTATTAAATCTCAATATAGAACCACTATATTTTCGATTCAATAGCAAAAAATCTCATCTCCAATAGCAC